>PPDG01000529.1 GCA_002899795.1 Desulfobacteraceae bacterium
CCTGACACCTGACACCTTGAGTTTTGGTGCTTGGGGTATGAGATGTGGAATGTGGATTGCCTTTTACCGCTGACTACTGGATTCTTATTTGTTGTTGTTCATGCGGTTCAGCTTCTTCCGGTAGTGCCTGGCTACCGTCTGGCTGAGAAACTTGCGGTCACCCGGGGTCATGTCTGTGAATTGGACACCTACACCGAGACTTGAATCACCCCCACTTGGTTGGATAATCGTTGACCAGATCACTTTTCCGGCAACGCTCATGGTCTGGCGGTTGGGTGGCTTGATGATTATGAAGAAGCTTCCTTCCAATGGCGGAGGTTCTTTACAGGAGATGAAGGCACCTGAGGGGCTGACATTGTGGATCTCTCCTTCGATCTTCTCCTGGGTGGTTAGCATGGTGACAGGCCACCTAATCTCGATCCTGGGCTTCGCTCGGTTTTCGATTCCACTGTTCATATGCACATCCTGCAGACAAGGGCGTTATTGTGGCGCACGGTTTTGTTCAGTACCATTTTTAGAGAGGAAACTTCTCAGCGTTCCTTCAGGCTAACATCTGGAGGTGCTCTGAGGTCACATTGTTAAGAAACAGGTGGTCGTCACTGATGATTCTTGTGAACTGGACGCCTATTCCACAAGAACCTATGTCATCGCAGTTTGCAATGTTTGACCATGCCAATTCTGCGGTGATCAATAACAGCTTTTTGCGTAGTGGATCTCTGAAAACGAGACGGAGAGGGTTATGATGTTCCGGTTCAGTAAAACAATGAATAAAGGCACCGGTGGGGCTGATGTTTTTTACTTCCCCCCCTATGCATCCCTCTGGGGTTATGACCATGGCAGGCCAATCCACGGCGGTTCTGGGGTGTGAACGCCTGTTGTCCAAATTCATCATGTGTGCTTGTCCTGCGATGTTCCCCTCCAACCCTCTTCAATGATTGGGCCCGGCCGCAAGAAAGACGAACTGGTGAAAAGAGATGCGGTCCTCGTCAGTGGGAAAATAAATGCAGGAAATATGCCAGAGTGCCTGAACTAACAATCTAAACGGTTGATATGCTGGGTGTATTGCTGGAAAGAAAAACAGCGGAGCAGGTAGCTCCGCTGTTTGTTACTGAACGAATAGACTTGAGCTGATCCAGGCTAACTAGCCATCTGCATTGTTACATCAAGGTCCACTTCCGGGACCTCTTTAATACTGCCGTCGCCTCTGACCAGCTTTCGAAGGTATCTCCCCTCTTCCTCAGGGATTCCTGTGAAGCGAACTCCCATACCCCGAGGGGTGAGGTCGTCATCAGGACCGTGAATGTTGGTCCAGACCACCTCAGCAGCCACATCCTCAATGGCGTGGTCGGGGGACTTAATAGTCAATTTACAGGTCTCACTCAATCGCAACGGTTTGCGACAGCGGATAAACGCCCCATTATCGTTGATATTAATAATGACACCATCCGCAGGTCCCTCGCCGGTGTCCATTGTAACGGACCATTTCACCTGAGCTCTGCTGGTTGAGTTTGTTTCTGGTACCATTTTATCTCCTCCCCTATAAGGCTGTATTCGTCCTTTTTGACCAGTTGCCTTATGTTCTGTCTGAGTTCTTTCTGTTTTGTATTTTAACCTTGAGCAGGATTGGTGCCAAAGTGGCAGGAAGCTAAATAGATGTGTTGTTTCAAAATGTTATAGGTTTAGAATAATTCGTTGTTTTATTGTTCAATGGGCAAATTTGGTCAATAAACGTCAAATTTGGTCAAAAAGTCCCCTTTCTCATTTGGTCTTCTCGACCTTTACAAAAATTCCATAGCGCTCAGAACTTCCACGTTTATCCCCGGCAACAACCTTGCTTTTGCTCTCAGACGAAGATCGCTCGATCTCACCTATCTCGATCCATTCCCCCAATCTGCCCATAACACGGGTGGCAGCCGCTTGAAACTGTATTTTGCCTTCTTTTTTCATGGTTTCGCGCTGTGGGCTGATCTCCAGAATGACTTTGTCCTCAACGAGGCGTGGTAGTACGTAGAATCCGGAGGTCACGTCGCGATAGTAGGTGCTGCCAATTACTCGTACCCCACCACTGTCTCGGACAGTGGTGCGTTCCGTAACGGGCACTGAGCTGCCGGTTCTGATAAAAGCCTGGCTGCCCTCGATTACCCGTACCTGCTGGATATCACTGCCCGCCTCGTACCTTGCAGCGCTCTGGCCGCGACCTCTTACGGTGTCCTTGCCCCGGTTATGCTCCACAGCTCCGGTTCCAGCGGATCCCTGGTCACGGACAGTGACGCTGACGTTGTCTCCGATTGTTACCTTTGCTGCAACGGCCATTTCTTCTTCCAGTTGCTTGCGGGTGATATTCTGCCTTACCGTGATCATTAATTGTTGAGGTCTGGTGTCGATCCGCGCCAGGATGTTTTTGATCTGTCTGAGGTTGGAGGGATTGGTCCGGACAATTAACTGATCACGCCTGCCGCTGATCGTCCCTTCCCTGCCGACAAAAGGCCGAAGAATCGGGATTACCTCCTCAGCGGTACGGTACTGCAGCGTTATCACTTCAACGGTTGTGGCGTCCGCATATGCTTGAGCGGCAACCAGCAAAACCACAACGCCCATGGCTAATAGACATCGTTTCATAGCAACTCCTCCGGTCTCTCTTGCAACGGGGATGTGCTGTGGGAAAGTGCAAAAAGCGAACCAGAGGCTAGCAAAGAATCAAGTAGTAAGCGTTAAGCGGTAAATCGTAGAAATTGTTCGAATCGCGGCTGAAAGCCGCTCCCACAGGAGAATCTCTGTCTTCTATCTTCTGTCCTCTACCTCTTGCAACAAATGACAGCGAAGCGTAGTGACCTAATGACGGCGCAGCCACATGACGCGTAACGCTGCTGCCTGCTGACCATTGCCCTATGCCTTTCCACATCCAAAATCTACAATCTAAAATCTACCCTATTGTTACCTGACTTATCTCGTGGGACTTGTCTTAATTGAAATTGTGGTGTAAGAAACGCCATTACTGCATTCCTTAGGGGGTAGACAGGATAAGAAGATGATAGCTTTTCTGGATTACGGTGCCGGCAATGTCAGGAGCGTCATCAACGGTATCGAAAGCCTGGGCGAGAAGGTCAAGGTTGTCGAGACAGCTGAGGACATCCTGTCTGCCGAAAGGCTGGTTTTTCCCGGGGTCGGCGCTTTCGGCAGCATGATGCAAATCCTGAATGAGAAGAAGTACGTCGAACCTTTGAAATCATATCTCCAATCGGG
The DNA here is from genome assembly GCA_002899795.1 of Desulfobacteraceae bacterium. Taxonomy (GTDB): domain Bacteria; phylum Desulfobacterota; class Syntrophobacteria; order BM002; family BM002; genus BM002. The sequence goes on from PPDG01000529.1 coordinate 3,244, forward strand.
TCGGCCGTTTCTGGGAATCTGTCTGGGGCTACAGGCCCTGTTCGAAGGCAGCGAAGAAGCCTCCGGTGTCAAGGGTTTGGGCTTCATTCCTGGTATGGTGCGAAGGTTCGACATTAATCTTTCGGTGCCGCACATCGGCTGGAACGGCCTCAATTTCAAGCAACCCTCGCGGATTTTCGCCGGGGTTCGTGGCGATGAAAAGTTCTACTTTGTCCATTCATACCACGTGGTTCCCACGGATGACGGGGCTGTCCTGACCACAACCAACTACGAGAGGGAATTCGTTAGCTCCATTCAGATAGGGAACATCATCGCCACCCAGTTCCACCCGGAAAAGAGTGGCAGTGCCGGGCTCCAAATTCTTAAGAACTTTCTCGACACCAGCGTTGAACAAGGCAGGCCTGTCAGAGATTCCAAGTCCACCAGGCTGGCGAAGCGCATTATCGCCTGTCTGGACGTCCGCGCAACCGACCAGGGGGATTTGGTGGTCACCAAGGGGGACCAGTACGACGTCAGGGAGAAAGGGGCTGTCAGGAATCTCGGCAAACCAGTAGAACTGGCAAGACGCTACTACCAGGAGGGAGCTGACGAGATCACCTTCCTCAATATTACCGGTTTCAGGGATTTTCCCCTGGAAGATATGCCAATGCTCGAGGTACTGCGGCAGACTTCCGAGAATGTCTTTGTACCGCTGACCATCGGTGGCGGAATCAGAGACTATATAGACAAGAAAGGGCGGGAATACCGGGCTCTGGAGGTCGCCTCTGAATACTTCAGGTCCGGGGCTGACAAGGTTTCCATTGGTAGCGATGCGGTCCTGATAGTCGAGGAGTATTTGCAGACCGGGAGAAAAACCGGCCGGAGCTCCATCGAAGAGATATCCCGGGTCTACGGCAACCAGGCGGTGGTCATCTCCATTGATCCAAAAAGGGTGTATGTACAGTCAACGGATGCGGTCAGGCACCAAGTGATCGAGACGGCCATCCCGGGCCCCAACGGCGAGCGCTACTGCTGGTACCAGTGCACCATCAAGGGTGGCCGAGAAGGCAGAGACCTGGACGCGGTCACCCTGGCTCAGGTCTGTGAACAGTTGGGTGCAGGAGAAATCCTGCTGAATTGTATCGACAGGGACGGGACCAACCTGGGATTTGATCTGGAGCTGGTCAACGCGGTGAGCGACGGTGTTTCCATTCCGGTCATCGCCTCTAGTGGTGCCGGCAATGCCGAGCATTTCTACGAGGTCTTCACCGGGACCGAAGCCGAATCTGCCCTGGCCGCTGGCATATTCCACCGCAGAGAGGTTCCCATAGGGGATGTGAAGAATTATTTGAAGGACAAGGTGGAAGTCAGACTTTGACGAATATTGTTCGGGCACGACCAGGGTGTATAATGCTTCCGAGAACGTAAATCTGAGGAGCCCCGACTTTGTCGGGGCCACGACTCGTTTCGCGAAATGGTGATACCTTTGAGATTGAGATAAAGTGTACTGACTAAATGTTTTAAGCCAAATAGGAGGCAAGGCCATGTTAAAGAAAAGCTATTCAAAGACAGGGCGATCCTGCCGCGTTACTTTCGACCTGCCGGCAGAGGTTAACGCTGCCAGGGCATCGCTGTGCGGCGACTTTAATGAGTGGAGTAGTACAGCCAATGTCATGCAACTCAGGAAGGACGGCAGATTCAGTATCACCCTCTCCTTGACCGCAGGTCAAACATATCGATTCAAGTATTGGCTGGACGACCACCGATGGGAAAACGACCATGCTGCAGATGGCTACGCGCCAAATGATTTCGGCACAGAAGATTCCGTGGTCAAGGTTTAACGCGGTTGTGAAAAGTTATGAGGTAGGTGAATAAAGAATCCGGGCACAAAAGACCCGGCTTTGGGCTACCCCTGGAAGGGGATATAAAATCGGATCCAGTCTCCCCGGTCAGCACTCAGCATTCGACTATCAGCTATCAAGTCTTTGAGAATATGAACCGCAGAACCGCAGAACAAGGAACCGCAGAATATCGAAGTGAAAAACATTGTCTCATTGCTTTCAAAAACTTCTGCTGTTCGAAATTCTTTGTTCGATATTGTCCTTCGGACTCCCCACCCTGCGGGCGGGTCCCCAGTTTCGATATTCAAGATACATAATAGGCTGGATTCCACTCCAAGCGGTACTGCAAGTGCGACAGTTTTTAACCTCAGGCAGAGCCAACTATATCTGTCTTGGCTCTAAGGACCAGATTTTCGATGTTGAATAAGTGTGGCTTTCTCCACAGGCTACTGCTATTATTGCGCCGGCCGCACTTCAGTTAAGAACTCTCTGCTACATATGGCCCTGACTACAACAATTCGCTGAGGGAATGAAAATGCCGATGCTCAGAAATATTTCTCGGACGAAGATCATTTTGGATCACGTGCAAGATGAACCGCTATCCATCGAACCCAACGAAACCGTTGAAGTGCCTGCGGAAGCCCTGTCTCTTCCTCTGGTCCGCCACTATATCGAGGTGAAGCGACTTGATATAATTCGCAAGCAAACACAACCGTCCGCTGTAATACTTTCACGGTGAGAGGCTGGCCCCGAGCGCAGCTCTCGTACATACTCCATTACTCAAACACTCCATTACGCCAGCAATCCACAATTGAGACGTGGACTCGCCAAGGCATCCCTCTAGCCCGGATTATTCATGAATAATCCGGGCTAGCATCTCTCACTTTGCATCTCAATCCGAGTGATCTCTGTCATCTCGAAACACTATGAAAGGCTCGATTTCTTGTGATTCCTCATTATCAGAGGAGGTGGGACTAAATGATTCGCAGTAGCTATCAGTGTCTCCCCAACAGGTGGTGGCTATGCTGGGAGGCGCTTCACCGGGGGAACTACTGTAGTGGCCCAGAAAGCCTTCCTCTGGAACTTGCCTGATTTGGATTATGTCTTCCAGATAGACTTTCGTAACAAACTGGAAGATATCTTCATCTTTTTGGAGCTTGTTTATGAGGTGATGAAATTCATCGACCGAGGCTTCAATATCATCCGCTTCGACCATACAGGTAAACCAGCCGTGCGTTGGTTCTCCTTTGTATTCTCCATCAAATGAGAAGTGAGCAAGGTAGAGCATTGTTCACCCCTAAGATTTGGCTTTCACCTACGTATCAGCAAGGCAGTTTGCCCGCCTCCATGAGCGGCTCCTACTTGCCCTTGCTTTTCTGTAACCGCTTGTAATCCTCCAGAGTAATTTTTATTACATTGCCAACTCTATCCAGATCCTCAGATTCAGTTTTTCTCCCGTTGTTATCATAATGGACAACTCTCTTATGAACTCCCAGCTTCGCAACCATGCTCTCTTTTCTCAGGTAATATTCTCTTTTGTACAGCAGATTATTTTTGTCATAGAAATTCACCATTTTATCAAATCCATATACTTCAGAATGGCTGTCAGTTGAATGAACTTCGCCAATTCTGGTTTCGCCCCAATAGTAGGTAGTTGTCTTGTCCCATCCCTCTTTTTCAATATGAATTTTTGTAGCATACACTTCAACCATGATTTTATTTTTCATTTCATCATACGCAGTGACTACTTTCTTGATACCTTTCTTGTACTCCGCATCTTTTTCTGAAAAAGTAACTACCTTGGTGATGCCACCATACTCATTATCCTTTAGAGTCGACTCTTCCTTGCCAAATGCGGTTGCGGTTAGGCACAAGAAGAGCACCACGGCAAAATAACCGGTTGTTTTCATGTCCTCCTCCGACCCAGATTTCAAGGCCCTTTGACTCTTTTTTCGTTTCCAAGACAGGTGAGATGATATCAACCACCAGTGAGTGGTTTTGCCAATTAAGCCAGACTAGTAGGAGAGTGCAACTTAGTCAAGAGTGGAGGCTTAAATCGTAGAAATCGTAAATTAGTTGATTAGTAAACGATAAACGGTAATCTGTGAATAACTGACCTCTTTGACTAATTTTCTAATTCTCTAATTTTCTAATTAATCAACCTACAATCTAAAATCTGCAATCTACCCCCTGTTTTCTTTGACAACCGCCTATGTTTTGTTGCAGACTTAGTCCAGTAACCACCGGCTGCAGCTGAACATGGAAGGAGCGCCTATGGAATCCTCAAAACTGGACCCAGCAGAGCTGTGGGACGAGCACGTTAGGAAGTTACAAGCCATCGAATCTGAAATGCAGCAAACAGAGGCTTTCCTGGAAAGTGTGATGGAGAAACGCGCAAGCCCCCGCATTCGTTCTCTTCTCCTGGCTTCCTATGTGCCCAGGAAGGGTGAACAACAAGAATACATAATCTCGATTGGCCGAACTCTCGACGTGAGTGAGGGCGGAGCGAAGATAGAAACACACCGCCAACTGGATAAAGGGCTGCAACTGGAATTGGAAATAGCAGTTGAAGACCACATAATCTCAGCCAAGGGGGAGGTGCTGTATTCTCAGGAACTCAAGGATGGCCTCTTCGGGACTGGAATCAGTTTCACTTCCATCAATGAGGAAGCTCGCCGCTTGCTTCGATCGTGAGGGGCGTGGAGCGCGACAATAAAGAATCCGGGCCCAAAGGACCCGGCCTTGGGCTGCCAAGGGAGCGGCTCAAGGCTTAAGCACAGGGCCTGCGTTAGCTAGCAGCAGACAGCGGGCAGCGGGCAGCAAAAAAATAAAAGTTTCTATGTTTTTATAAACTCCATGCCCCATGCTCTATGCTCCATGCCCTGGGCCATGCTTCAGCGTCCACGATCACCTGAAGCCAATACTTTAACCGAAGGTCGGTAAAGACGAAAAGATGAAGATACCGAAGTGGTTGATAGTTGTCGCACTGGGCCTAGGCGGGCTGATGTGGTGGCATCAAGGGGGCAATTTGCCGGACTTTGTGCCTGATTGGTTGCGTACTACTACATCAGTCAACAGTCCTGAGGCGACAGAGTACAGCTTGATCGGTGGATTTCCCGCTGCAGCGAGTAGGGTGGTGTTCAAAAAGTTGACGGCGCTCAGCCACGGAGAAAATTCAGAGACTATCGAAGAGCTGAAAGATCAGGGCTTGGCTTGGGAGACAATTGATGGGCAGAGGGTGCGGGTTCTCAGTAGAAAGCGGGGCTCTAAAGTGGTGGAGGTACAAAACATAGGAAGTTTTGACTCATATTGGACATATGCAGATGCATTGGGAAAATAGCACTGTCCAATTTAGAGTCACCCATTTGCATATAATTCACAAGCGAGGAACTCAAAGAGAAGATTGCGTTTTGTCTGCGACCTTAAGCTGTACGCCTTGAGCCTTACACCTCTGCAGTTATGCGCTTCGCCAGAAATTTCAGAAGGAACATATATGCGTAAACCAAGCAAGGTGATGATCATAAGGGACCTCCAGGAAGGATTGTGGCAAATAGTTGAGCCTCGGATTGATTCAGAAGCTGTCACCACCGATTCACACGAGAGAATTATGAGGCTGGCGATTCAGAGGTTTGTTGAGGAGCAGGCCAAGTCTCTTAGCATGGCCGAATTGGCAGATGCCCTCGATTCGTTAGAGCAGACTGCGGCATTATTTCTGGAATATCTTCGTTCCAAGGGAATAGCTGGCGATCCGATAGCAGTGCAATAACCGTCAAAGGATAAAGTAAGAGCTATTTCAGATTGCAGGTTGGATACTTTTCTAAAAGCCCCAGGTCAGATGTTACAACTTCCTTCAATCTCAAATCTTAAATCTAAAATCCGCAATCTCTAATTCTCCCTCCCCATTTGCACCACTGTGTTGACGGGGTCAAACCCCTGCTGTTGACTCATCTCACTTGGCAAGTTTTTCAAATCTTCTGATCTATCGGAAGCAATTCTGTATCTCTTTAGAATGCGCTGGCTGTTTTGGTCAACTTTGCGTCTGTCCAGGACTATTTGATGGCCGCGTTCATCAAGAATGAGGTGGTATTTGCCTTCGGTTTTTTCAAAAGAAGCTACCAGATCTTCCATGGTGGAGATTTTTTTACCATTCACGTGAGAAACGACCCTGTTGTCAAGATCGTGGTAACCGACGTTGATCTCGTCAGCGAGAACTTCCACCAGCACGATGACCTCCTTGCGATCATCTGTTCTTTTTCCATAGAGGTAGTAATGTGTTAGATCGTCCGGCGCGCTGAAAATCCACTTTTTGCCCCAGGTCTTCAAGTAATTTAGCGTTACTGGTTCGAACAGCATTCCACCCAAGATGTAATATGTTGGGACCACATCATATTGTTCATGTGGCACCAGCCTCGAAGAATGAAGAGGCATAGAGAGTTTGACTACTACACTCATGACTTTTTTCTGTCGCAATATTTTGAGCCTAACACTGTCATTCATTTGCTTTTTCTGGATTAAGTACTTCAAGTGCGTTCTCTCACCTTCTCTGAACTCTACTGTTTTATCGTTTTGAACTCTTACGCCCTCAATCGAAAGGAGTACGTCTCCAGGTCTCAGTACGCCTGTTGCCGGGGAATCAGGGTCAATGTGACTTACCAATGCCCCGGTCTCTGTTTTAGACATGCCAGATCTTAGCCTGATGTCAGGGTTTTCCATATTTTGTGAGGATATTCCAAGTTCAGGTATGCCCTCATATTTGCCGTCTGCTATATCTGTGAGAAAGTGTTTGATGACTGGGGACGGCACCATGTAGCCAATGTTTTCGACATCTTCGCGTGACATGGCTTGAAACGCTACCCCTACCAGTTGATCGTCTTTCATTACTGGACCGCCACTGTTGCCTTCATTTATCGCAGCATCAATCTGACATGTTAACAAGTGGGCAAAACTGTGGCTGTAAAGATTGTGTTCAACTCTGGAAACCACCCCTTCGGTGATGGACAACTCATCACCACCTTCGGGAAAACCGTATACAGCCACTCTGTCTCTGATCCTTGGGAGATCACCTATCGGAATTGGATCAACGTTCTCAAAAAAGGAGTCATCATTGACTTTCAGAATAGCCAGGTCACACTGGTGTGCAAGCACTTCCACTTCAGCTGTGTATCTCTTGGCATCCCCTGCTTTTCTGACTTGAATAAAAGTGTGATCTGCTACCACATGCGCATTTGTTAATATTCTCTTCCCATCAATAATAGTCCCGGAACCGCTGCAGCTGTCTTGGCCTTTCATCTGCCATGGTCTATCGTAGTCATATGTGTTGTATACGGTGTATATCTTCACCACAGACTTTTTTACGTCCTTTTTTGCCCAAGAGGCGGAAGTTATAAGGCAACTGAGAATTATTAGTAAGGTGACTCTCACTATCAACTTCATTTCTTCCTCCCGAAAACCCTGTCCTGTCAATTCGGCATAAAACTAACGAGTATTGCTGACGTCTCAGTTTCTGTTCTGTAGAGAGAAAGCAAGACCAGTGCCAAGCGCGAGAGGAGAACGTAAAAAATTCGTCAACGCCGGTAAAGATTGCGAGCTGTCTTGGATTACTGGAGGGTTAGAAATTCCAAATCACAAATCTCAAATATCAAACAAATAACAATGACCGAGATTGTCCGCGCTTCGCTTGGACTCCCCACCCTGCGGGCGGGTCCCCAGTTTCAAAATTCCAAACCTGTTTTGGTCATTTAGTATTGGAATTTGATATTTTCCAATGCTCCACCACTCCATCACTCCAGCAGACTGCTGCCAGAAACAACCTATTGTTCATGTGGAAAATACCACTTGAGGAGAAGAAAATGGCATTAGTGTTGCATTCCAAAGGTAGTGACCTAGTCTTGAACGAAATCTTGGTATGGTGTCGAACTCATGCCCGATAACCTGGCTGACATAAGAGAGAACTTTGAATGCAAGGAAGATGCTCGCTTCGCGGGCGGCTACGCATATTTTTGCCACCATTGTGGTCTGGAATGCAATGTTGGGGAAACGGCCTTTGCTTGCCAGGGCGGGAACATTTTGCCGATCTACATCAAGTGTCGCTACGGTTGTGGTAGGTCCTGGCACCTTCAAATATTTCCCACAGGGAACACAAGTACTCAGTGAGGCGTTATGGCACGGTACACTCGCTGGCCCAGGTCAGGAAAAACAGGAACCTGCATTACGATCGACCGCAAGGACATAACACTTGAAGCACTGACGATCAGGGTTCGGATGACAAAGGAGACCATGGAACTGTTCTCCATTCCTGTTCCTGCGCGTCAACAGGAATTTCCTTCTGCAGACCACACCAAGGTGCGTGTGCTGGACAATCCTTTGGAGGACAACCTGAGAAAGTATGTCGCTTGGGGTAGATTATAGTTTGGGACTCTTACTGAAATCAAAAATCAAAGAAACCAGGTGTCAG
>PPDG01000077.1 GCA_002899795.1 Desulfobacteraceae bacterium
AAGCAAGCCGGGCCTTCAGGCAGAACTACAGCCTGTATCTTCTTTTCATAGACCTTGATGGTTTCAAGGCTTACAACGATAAATACGGTCATCAACAGGGGGATAAGCTTCTAAGAGAGTTAGCCGAAGTCATACTGGATAATATTCGCAAAGATGTGGATTCGGCTTGCCGCTACGGAGGTGACGAATTTGTAATTATCCTACCTCATGCCAAGCGACAACAGGCCCTGATGGTGGCAGAACGGCTGCTTAACAGTTTCAATAAGAGAAATGTGTCTTCCACCGGCCTCAGCATAGGTTTGGCCAAGTTGGAAGGTTCGGGTGAGACTTTGAAAGAAAATCTTGAAAGCCTGATAAGAAAGGTTGACCAAGCGGCCTATCGTGCCAAAATCAATGGCGGTAACCAAGTGTGTGACGAACAAGGTCAAAGCGCATCTCCTAGACTCTCTCTAGTCTAGTCCGAACACCAGCCACATTGACAACTGCGTCAGAGCAACCAGTTGTCTTTCTTCTCCTTATTCTGCAACATTAGGGTTTACTTGTATTAGCCAGGTGGGCAGTGGGATACAGGCTACATTGATGCCTCAAATGCCTTCAGTGCTTTTTTGAACTGCACGGCTATTCCATATCTCTCCTTGTCAATCCTCTTTACAACTGCTGGGCCATTGAGAATTAAAGTACTCTGCTGTCCTGTCATCTCAGGTGGAAGGAATAATTGCACAATTGCTTCATCATTCTCTTGAAAGAAAGGCAAATATCTGCTCGAAATGAAGGCTCCCCCTTGGGACAGGTTCTCAGTAACGCCATCGATTTCTGCATCGGCACGGGGTATTTTGATAGTGGCTTGAAACTTCTTGAGTAACCTTGTGTTGTCCCGTCTCTCAATGGTAGATTTCACAGCATCTTCCTCTCAGTCGATTGAAGCACTATAGGATATTGAAAACATCTTAACCCTAACGTTGCAAACCCACACCGGCTGAAATCGTCAGGGTTAATACAATACGCTCCTCAAAGCTTTCAGCTAAAAAACCAAAATCATAAGAACTTTTTCTCTTCACTTTCAGGATGAAATGTATTTAAATGATTCTCAATGTTGCAATGGCAGCACAAGCTTATTCGCGCTCTTACAGAATGCCAGCCGAGTATGAGTCGCAAAATCAACGTTCTGTCTTTAGCTCTTGACGCCTGACGGTTGGGACACAACCATGGAAAACAGGTATTGGGAAAATTGCCCTCACTACCAAAGAGGAGACTGTCCGCAACCCGAGGCTATTGATAGAGTCTTTCTAATTCCTCAATTACTTCATCCATATGAGATCGAGGCCACAAAGCAAATCTGCCAGGATTGCGGGAAATATTTAGACCAAAAAAGAAAATATTCTCGGATAAAAAGACCGCTTCAAATTATTCTCCGGCGAGGCCAAAAGACTGCCATCGAAGGAGATATTGTAGATATAAGTGAAGGTGGTGCACTTATTAGACTGCATCACTGGGCTGACTTCTACAAAGGTGAAGAGGTTGTCCTAGAGATCTATCCCTCGGATGTAGCTTCAGAGAAGACCAGTACTTCTGTACTGAAGCTTTCAGCGCAAGTGAAAAGAATAGACACCGAAAGAAAGCAGCTCGCAATTATTTTCCTCAGCAAAATAGATCACTAACCCGGATATTTCATGAATTGCTGTCGCGAGACCACGAAGATGGGTGTGCCACCTCGCAACCGCAGGGTGTTGGTTCCTAGGCGTACCTGAACGGTACGTCGCAGGGGCCGACACCCGAGGACGCCAGGAAGGACGGCCATATCCGTGATCGCAGCAAGTGATTCATGAAATATCCGGGTTAACCCTTCTTGTCGGTATATTGCCCTCCTCTTTCAATTTCACACAAAACATAGTCCACTGGCGATATCGGATTACTAAGTTCGGTTTGGGCTGTGTTACGCTTTCGCTTTACTAAACAATACCGCCAACACAGCAGGTGGGTTATGAGAGTACTAAGCACTTTCCATACCAAAATCTTTGTGAAATAAGTTTACCAATGAAATTGATAGCATATCCTATTTTCCGACTTGCTTGTGTGATCAGGATAGTGAAATAGGATACCGATTTTTGGAATTTTTTTTCCGTATATACGTATATACGGTGGTACAGAAATTGCATTCTGCCTGACATATCGAAAGACAAAAATGGGTAGTCTACATATGAGTAAGAAGAAGTTTACAACTACTCTCGATGAAACCTTGATCAAGGAGATCAAGAAACTAGCTATCGACCTTGGTCGCTCTACAAACGTCTTGATTGAAGAGGGCATCCGCTCAGTCCTCAAGAGGTATCGGCAAAGGGCTTCGAGAAAATAAACCCTAATGTTGCATACCCACGCCGAGGAAAAACGCGTCAGAGTGCGCCAGATGTGGACGCGCGCAGGCTGGGACAGGATGAACAGTACTTCACCGTACGTGAGATTCTGTCCGAGGCGAGCACGCTCGCAGATGGCGCGCTATCACGCGAACGCAGCGATTTTTACCGGTTTGGGTATGCAACATTAGGGTAAACTCTCGGCGCACTATTATAATCGCAATAGAAGGAAATATATGTTGTGGGGTAATTTGCTGGCATCAGGTTTGCATGGACACAATAGTGAGTTTTGATTCTTTGGAGACTTGAGGCTTATCCACAATGAAACTTCCATGCATGCAGTGCAAAGAAACATTCCTTCTAGGCAACTTCGTTGAGATCCTCTACTGCGATGAGGGAATTTATCTTTTCTGCAGTGAAGAATGTAGGGAAAATTGGATGTCTGTTAATGCCCAAGAGATTAATCTAGAAAGCCTGCAGCAACCCTCATTATAAACTCATTCATTTCTAAAGAACCTCTGAAATATCTTTCTAATTTCAAGACAACACTCAGGTCTGCTATTCGATCATTACCTGCCTCAGGACATCTATGGAGTCGAGAGCTTTTCCCGAACCCATTACCACTGCGGTGAGAGGATCTTCGGCGATGGTTATAGGAAGTCCTGTTTCCTCAAACAGAAGCTTGTCAATATTTTTCAGAAGTGCTCCACCTCCGGTTAGGACAATCCCCTGGTCTACAATATCACCGGCCAATTCTGGTGGGATTTGCTCTAGGGCAATTCTGACTGTCTCAACGATAATTTGAAGCTGATCGGCTATAGCCTCACGTACCTCATCGGAGTCTATTCCGATAATCTTGGGGATACCTGAGACAAGATCGCGTCCCTTGACCTCCATGTGTTTCACCTTGTTGTTCTCATAGGCATTTCCGATTGTGGTCTTAACAAGCTCTGCGGTCTGCTCGCCAATGAGCATGTTATATTTTTGCTTTATGTGTTGCAGGATGTCTTCATCCATGTGATTGCCGCCTACCCTCACTGACTTGCTGTAGACCATACCGGCAAGAGAGATCACTGCGACCTCTGTGGTACCACCGCCAATATCTACTACCATGCTGCAAGTGGGCTCGGTGACAGGTAGTCCCGCACCGATAGCAGCAGCCATTGGCTCTTCAATGAAAAAGACCTCACGGGCGCCAGCTGACTGTGCAGCCTCTCGTACTGCGCGTTTTTCCACCAAAGTAATCCCAGATGGTACACATACGATGATGCGCGGGCGTACCAATGTACGGCGGTTATGCACCTTTTGGATGAAATGTCGAAGCATCGCTTGGGTTACGTCAAAGTCAGCTATTACACCGTCCTTCATGGGGCGAAGGGCAAAGATGTTACCAGGAGTGCGGCCCAGCATCAGTTTGGCTTCATTTCCCACAGCAAGGACGCTGTTCTTGCCCTTTCCATTACTGTTTACTGCAACAAAAGAGGGTTCGTTGATTATGACGCCCTTCCCTTTTACGTAGACAAGGGTATTCGCTGTACCCAGATCAATTGCAAGGTCAGTGGAAAACCGACCCCAAATAGGATCTAAAAGCATATCTGAGAGCCTCCCATCTTTTGGAGAAACAGTGAAGTTAACCCTTGTTAACAGGAACGGTAGGTAGAATCAACACCTTCACGCTTAAAAATGGTTTGCAAAATAGATGACTAACAAATGAAACACTATATATTCTAACTCGCTAACGTGCAACGGAAATCACCATCTCCTTAAAGTGAAGCATTGAACCCTAACGTTGCATACCCAAACCGGTAAAAATAGCTGCGCTCGCGTGATAGTCCCGTCCTCCGCGGGACGAGCGTGCTCACCTCGGACAGGACTTCACCTACGGTCAAGTACTCCGCCTGAGGCGGACGCACTCTATGGCGTTTTTCCTCGGAGTAGGTCTGCGACGTTAGGGTGTAAGTGGCTATTTGTCAGAGGATCCTTTTTCCGTCCAGTCAATATCTTTGGATGTGAGTTGATCCGAAACAAAACTCGAGATGAATTTTCTATCTTCATCAGAAATTATCATGAACTGAACTATGGTGCCATGTGACAGAGGCTCAGCATCGGAACCAAGGGTTTCTGATCGGACAACTTCCGCTATGATTCTTATGGGGGAAGATGGAAAAGGAACACTGACAGCCAATTCAATAACTTCGCCTGGCTCAAGTGCCTCCTCACATCGAATAAACGCTGCGTCCGAGCTGATATTTATCGTTTCCCCACGTATGATTCTTCTGTTGCTTTCCAAGAAAACAGGCCATGCGACTTTCGCTCTAAGACGTTGACGTTTTTCGGTCACCTTTGCTGTATTCAAGATCGTATCCTTTAGCCCGCATATTTCATGAATGGCCTACTGCGACAGCGGATATGATCTTCCTCCCGGGCGTCCTCGGATCTCAAACCCTGCGACGTACCGTTCAGGTACGCCTCGGGTCCAACTCCCTGCGGTTGCCAGGTGGCACGCCCATCTTCGTGGTCTCGCGACACCAATTCATGAAATATCCGGGCTAGGTTGACACTCGTAGGGTAGGAAGTAAAAATATATGTTTAATTTCAGATAGTTAGAAAATGTCAACTGGATTGGCATGACCTGGGGGAGTCTTTCCTATTCAACATGTCATTCTAGCCGACTATTGACAAACTGGCCACAGACCTGTATAGGTCTCGCATTAAGATGCCGCACTGCCTTCAACAAAGGAGGACGACATGAACAAGGCCGATCTGGTTAACGAGGTAGCCAAGGTAGTCAAAACAAAAAAAGAGGCCCAGGCTGCAGTAGACTGCGTTTTTGCGACGATCACCAACGCATTGAAAAAGGGTGACGCAGTCACACTGGTAGGGTTCGGAACTTTCAAGGTTCAACAAAGAAAGGCAAGGAAAGGGAGGAATCCTCAGACCGGCGCAGAAATTTTCATTGAAGCCCGAAAGGTTCCCAGGTTCGTAGCGGGAAAGCCTTTGAAGGATGGGGTGAGATAGAGGGGATCAATTCCTTAGTCAGGATCATCTCTGGCCTAAGGATAGTTTTAGCCTCTTGACGAGAGTGCACCTGAGCCTCTTTCAAGAGGCTTTTTTCTTGCTTTGCCTCGGCGCAGCGGGTGTGGCAACCGTCTGATTACATAGCATATTATCGATAGAAGTGGATTTCTGGGGCAATTCATTACTGCCTCGGCGAAACGCACATAAATAAAAAGGGCATCTCATCTTACTCAGATGAGATGCCCTTAGATAAACGAGTTCTTGCCAACTAAAGCTTTTTGACGTCCTGGGCGGCGGGGCCTTTGGTGCCCTGTCCCACTTCAAAGCTCACGCGGTCACCTTCATAGAGAATTTTGAAACCGGGCATGTCGATGGCGGAGTGATGGACAAAGATATCTCCACCCTCGTCTTGCTCAATGAAGCCATACCCCTTCTTCTCACTAAACCACTTAACTGTTCCTTCTGCCACTGCCTTGACCTCCTGAATAAGTTTTTTCCCAAGCCCCAGGCCGCCACTCTGGCAAAGGAAAAAATCCTCGAAAGCCCAACTGACTTGGAAGCTCAGATCCGTCCCTTAACACAGAAAAGTAACGGAGTCAAGTGTGAAAAAAAGTAGGAAAATTTGCAGTTCTCGCCCGGCCATATCCGTGGTCGCAGCAAGTTATTTATGAATTATCCGGGCTAACGATCTCCTCTTGCCTGTCCCTTAGCAGTCCGAATATGCGTCAAGGCTTGGCGAATGTGAAGTGAGAGGCTTTGTACCAGAGCTCCAACTTCCTCCGGTGATTTAACTGGTGAGCCAGCGACTTCGGCCAATATGCTCAGCTGACTCCTCAATCTTTGCAACTCCTTGATGGCCTCATCAAGATTTTCTGTGAGGGTGATTTCCTCCCCGCTCGTCATGATCTCACTCCTGGTAGATTTGATCCCGTATAGACTCTATGTCATTAAACCAAGAATTGTTTGATTTTGCCGACCAACTTATCCATGGAGAAAGGTTTCGTCATGTAGTAATCGACACCAGTCTGCTCGCCTAAGAGGCGATCTTCAGCCTTATCCCTGGCCGTTAGCATAATGATAGGAATCCGCTTAAGTTCCTTCTGAAACTTCAGAAGCCGACACACCTTGTAACCATCGAGGTTAGGAAGCATGATATCGAGAATAATGAGGTCTGGTTTCTGGGCGCGGGCGCGTTCGAGACCCCCATTGCCATCATAAGCTGTTAGACATTCGAAGTTTTCCTGTTCAAGCCTCGTTTGGAGAGCTTCGACAATGTCAGGTTCATCGTCAACGATCAAAATTCTATTCTTCTGCATGGTTTCCCCTCAGCTCATCAAATTCGGTTTGCAGTCTCTTCAGTTTCTCCCTCCCGAGAGCAACAGGCGTGCCAATTCCGGCACGAGGACAGAAAAAAAGGTCTGCATGTGAGTGGATACTCAAAAGCAAATGTGATGCTCGGCCTAGTCTCCATGATGAGATTTTTCATGAGACTACCTGACCAAAAGAAGGCTCAAGCCAGGAACAAAGGTTATGATGAGCAGAGCCACAAGAAGGATACCCAGAAATGGCAGGGAAGCAGCGCTGAGACGGAGGACGGACTTTTCGAATCTGAGGCTGGCAATGAAGAGATTCATCCCTATGGGTGGTGTGGAGTAACCGATCTGAAGGTTGGTGAGGAAGATGATACCAAGGTGTAGGAGATTGATGTCATACCCCTGGGCTAGGGGGACGATGAGTGGTGCCACGATAACCAGGGCAGAATAGACATCAAGCAAGCACCCCACGAGCAGAAGGAAAATGTTTAAGATAAGCAGAAAAACGAATTTGCTCTCCACGTGGCCCTGGATCCAGATTAAGATTTTGCTGGGTACTTGTTGATCAACCAGAAGACTATTGAAGGCCAAGGCTGCACCCAGAATAATGATAATACTGCCGATCATCACCACGGTCTTGCCAACGATGGTGGGCATCTGGCTGAGCTTGACATCGCGATTGATGAGCAGGGCAACCAGGAGAACGTAGACGACGGTAACCACGGCTACTTCACTCACTGCCAGGAAACCACTGTAAATCCCACCGAAAACCACCACAGGAAGCAATATCTCCCAGACTGTCTCCCGCGCAGTGTCGAGGAGTTCCCGGGAGCTGAAGCTGATAATCTTGCACTCGCCCCGGACCCCTTTATACATGCTGTATACGGAGAGCAGGACAATCAAAAAAAGTCCTGGTATGAGGCCGGCAAGGAAGAGTTGGGGAATGCTGACGCTGGCAACAACTCCGTAGATGATCATGGGCAGACTCGGAGGAAAGAGAAGGCCAAGGCTGCCCGAGCTGGTAAGGAGTCCGAGCGAGAAGTCTTCCGGATACCTATCTTCCAGCAGGGCCGGCAGAAGCAACCCCCCCAGGGCGACTATAGTGATGCCGGAAGCCCCGGTTAGTGCGGTGAAAAAGGCGCAAGATATTAGGGCAACCACAGCGAGGCCCCCGCGAACGCAACCGAAGATCGCAGTGGAAAGTTTTACCAGTCTTTTCCCGGCATCACTTTCCGCCAAAATATAGCCGGCGAAGGCGAAAAATAGCAGGGCGATGAGAAGAGGATTGGACGCCAGACGGTACATTTCAATGATCACAATGGAGAGGTCGATCCCCATAAAATAGAACCAGAGCAAAGCGACAGCGGAGATGACAACGAAGAGCGGGGCGCCGGAGATCGCTGCGACTATCAGGAGGAGAGTCAAAACTATCTTCATCTCTCCACCCCTTCCGGTCCCCTGACCAGCCCACTGATGCAGTTGAGGCAAAATCTGCAAGCCATCAGCGCGAAGCTGATGGGAAAGATAAGCTCCAACCACCAATATGGAATGGAGGCAAAGGCAATATCTCCGGCCAACCGTTCACCCTGGACAAAATTCCAGGAGGCCCAGAGAAGGAGAAGACACACAACAAAGGAGATAAGACAACACATAAAGTCTGCTATGAAGCTTAGACGGACGGGCAGGACTCGTGGTAAGAGGTCTATACGTATGTGCTTTCTCTCCAAGGTGGCCCTGGCTGCTCCCAGGAAACTTATCCACAGCACACCGTGCCTGAGCAGATCATCACCCCAGACAAGCCCGACAGAGAGAAAATTGCGCGAGATAATCTGTGCTAGGGCGAAGGCGGTAAGAAAGCCAAGAAGGAGCACGAGCACCCATTTCTCCAGATTGCCAAGAAACTGGCTAATCTTTTTTAGATTACTGGGAGATGATGCACTCACTTCGTTTCACCCTTGCTCGCTCTGTAATCATCGAGAGTTTTCCTGACCTTCTGGAGGGTGTCCTTGGGAAGAACTTTTGGATCAACATCAGCCATGGCCTGATCTAGCAGTTCCTTGAAACGGTTAAGTTCATTAGGTTCAATGGTTATTTTCTTGACCCCTCGTTTGAACATAAGTTCCAGGGCCTGTTGATTGTCTTTTCTGGTTTTCTCGGTGAGGAGGCGAAGATATTTTCTACAGACCCTTATGGTGGTTTCTTTATCCTGGGGGGAAAGTCGCGAAAAAGTTTTGCCGCTAATAATCAGTCCGATGCCTACGTAGGAGAGCGGCACATCGGTGATGTATTTGATTCGAGTGTACCATTGAGTCACCAGGGCATAGTAAGGCGAGTTGTAAACTGCCTCCAGGAGGTTGGTCTGCAAGGCCACTAGAACATCCGGCGCACCCACAGTAACCGGCGAGACCTGAGCTTTGGCGAAGACGGCGTTGGCCATGGGTGCATTGGTCGTACTCCAAACCTTTTTTCCTTTCCAGTCCTCAACTCTGCTAATGGGGGTCGTGGTCATAACGTAAATGAAACCGACTTCTGACCAGCCCAGCACTTGGTATCCACGGCTGGAAAAACTCTGGTCGAAATCCCCATCCATTTTGTTTAAAACGTAGTCTACCTCCTGGTAGTTTTTGAACAGAAATGGGAACTGAAGCGCCCGAAGGTCGGGGTTGATGGTAGCGAGGAAGGTGGATGAAAAGGTCGCAGCATGAATTAGCCCAATACGCAATTTTCTGAATACGTCTCGTTCGTCTCCCAAGGCGAAGCCAGAAAAAAATTTGAACCCGACGCGCTCCTCTGTCTCTTTCAGAAGTTCACTGTTCATCTCCCGGAAGATCTTCATGAGAGAGCTATTTTCAGGTGCCAGGGTGGCGAGTTTTATCTCATACTGCGGCTGAGCACTATGGAGGGGAAATGGACAAACGAGCGTGATAAAAAACAGCAAAATACCTACGGCAAAGAATCTGATTCTGATAATTCCGAAGTGTTGTTGATTGGCTAGTCTAGGGGAGTTCTCCAAAGTAGTCATCCACTTTCTCCAACATTTCTCTGGCCTTCTCCTTGGCCAGTGTGTTTGCGAGGGTCAGCTCAGGAACCTCATCAACAGGAGCGTCTATCACTTCCTGAAGGGTTTTTGCGAAAAGAACTCTGTCTCGGAGCCGGACGGCATAGTATCTGGCAAACAGCACTTTCGTCGAGAGGAGCTTGTCAGCTCCCAGAGAAAAAGCCTTGTCGAAATGCTCTTTAGCTTTGTTTATATTTCCTCCAATAATGTCAGGTCTGGCCGCAAAGTAAACAGCCATGAGGAGGTGGGGACTGCCGTAGTAGAATGAATCATCCAGTTCAAGAGTCCTCTGCATGGTGGCCTCCAGCATGGCCATGTCAGCCAGGGCCTCCACGCTGTCCAGATTAAGACTGATCCATTTACCCCAAGCACTGGTGGTCCAAAAGAGGGATGGTGCGTCCTGCTTGTTGTATTGCTTCAAGAAAGCCACAAAGTCATACACCTGTCCTGTCACAGCCTGTTGAAAATCTTCCTTTTTCGATAGAGCTCTGAAACCGTAGACTTTGGCTTTAGCATATAGTGCTACCGCCTTCTTCGGGTCAGTGTCCTCTACAAAAGAGGAGGCATATGCTGTGTAAGCCTGGCAGCCAGCAGTCAACAACTTACTATTATCAGGATAGGCCTCAATAAGGCCGTCAACGAGCATAAGGTAAGCTGGGGTACCGGCGCGAACGATGGTAGGATCGGATTGCTTGGTAGCTGCGATGAAAACGTCTTCGGCGGTATACGCCACTGCTGATACTCTGGCCGGTTTGGTGGGCGCACAACCGCCAAAAACAAGCAAAAGGCTCAAAGACCAAAAGAAGACGAGACCCTCGCGAGTGAAAGACATCAAGACCTCCAGATCGTTTCAACGCAACAAGATTTAGTATTCCAGCTCGCTAGAATAGACCAACCTTGAAATTACTTATCCTTAAAAATATCCACTGTATTACCCTCCTGTCAAGGTAACGGGAAGGCGCAATACAACTACAAAGTCATTAGTTAGTCTACGAGAACCCTTTTTCTTTACAATGTCAAGAGTATGGGGTCTGTTATATATGATCACTTTTCTGATCGGTCATAAAAATGCTCCAGCGCGCGCATTCCCCGCAGTCCGCCAGAGGCGGACGGGGTTAGCGAGCGAACTACAATAAAATGGAATACCTTCCTTACATTTCGAATCCGCCTAGGCCGGGCTGTTTTGCCAATAAAAATAATTTGACCCTGGGTTTTCAATCTGGAAAGATAGTATAGGGTTCGTACTATATGTTGTCTTATTAGGTTTGCCCTGCAAGGTGCTGGTCACATGAGTTACAGGTTCGTGGTACACGAACATCATGCTTCACGGTTGCATTTCGACTTCAGGTTGGAAATTGGAACCGTTCTCAAGTCCTGGGCCATTCCCAAAGGGGTTTCTATGAACCCAGCGGAAAAAAGACTAGCGGTGGAGGTGGAAGATCATCCTCTGGAGTACATTCATTTTGAGGGCATCATTCCCGAAGGGAGTTATGGCGCCGGCGCCGTGGTTATTTGGGATGAGGGTGAGTTCGAGCTGCTGGAAGCGACTGCAAACAAACTTTCTTTTATCCTGCATGGCAGACTTCTTCAAGGTGGATTTACCCTGAGGAAGCTCAAGCCCAGAGGGAAAGGTCCGCCCAAAGACTGGCTGCTAATCAAGAAAAACGATGAGTACGCTAATCGCGATTGGCAGTTGGAACTGGCCCTAACTCAGGAAAAAAGGAAGGAGTTGATTGAGTGAATTCCGCTTAATGACGGCCGTAAG
>PPDG01000078.1 GCA_002899795.1 Desulfobacteraceae bacterium
AGAATCCAGGAGACGGGAGGCATAGGGCATAGAGCATGGGGCATAGGGAAGTAATTGCGAATGTGGGATGTGAGATGTGAGATTTAAGAGTGCGGATTGCAAATTTTAGGCATTTTAGTACATTTTAGACACTTTAGGCATTTGTTAATTTTTATCCCGCCGGGGGGGCCCAAAAAGCTATTTCCGGTGCTTTACCTGATACAAGCCAGGGATGCCGTCTCTCGAGATCTTCCATTCTTCCTTTAAGATAATGTACCCGAACACGCATCTCTCCGTCCTCGGGTTCAGCTCTGAGGGCGGCCTCCGCATCTCGCAAAAGTGTCCTAAGCTCGAGATACTCCCGTTCTACATGTTGGACTTCCTGGCGAAACTTGTGAATGCGTCTTAGCAGCCAGTCAGGATCTCTTAGATCAATGTCTGATGACATTACCAATACCTCAAATGCCTAAAATGCCTAAATTTAGGTAATGGGTTATTGGTCATGGGTCGTTCAAGCCGTTCAAATCGTTGAAATCGTAAGATCGCGGCTGAAAGCCGCTCCCACAGAAAAATCCCTTTCTTCTTTCCTCTGACTTCTATCTGTTTTCCTTTGTCCTTTACCTATTACAACAAATGACAGCGAAGCGAAACTGGGAACCCGCTTGCGGGACTGAGCGGAGCGCAGCGAGCGCGAAGAATTGACCTAATGACACCGAAGGCATATGACGCGAAGCTCGATGAGAGCTGAGCTCTACTGATCCTTGTCCTGAAAGTGTACCGTTGCCAATTTTATTACACCTGGTCATGTAGGAGCAACCTCCCTCCGGGTCGTAGGCCCCTCCGGGCCGGAGGCTGGTTGTGATGAGAGCTTTTAAAACGAGCTTTTATCGCAAGCGAAGCTTGCTCCTACAGGCTCATTGAACCTTGTTTGGTGAGAGGTCGAATATCTAATTGGCCATTAGCTGCGAGCCATTCTGCACAGGAATCAATACCTCATTGCGGCGCAGGAACCAGGGCATGAATGGTGGATTATATCTGGCAAAAATCGGCTCGCCCGCAGGCTCCAGACCTTTCTGCCTCATCAAAGCCTGTAATCCGATTCTCTTCTCCTCGTAGCGCTCTTTACTCCAGGTGCCGGAGTATCTGAAGGCGGCAATAAGCTGACCAGGGACTTCTTTTAACTTTACCCGGTCATCCAGGGGTTCGGGCAGATTCCCTATGGTATACTTGGTCGGCATCAGAAAAGTAATCCGGTACTTCTCGCCCACTCTCATTTGATTGACCGGTGCGGTCATGGAGATCTTTTCGGATTCTGCTTCTTGAGAAACCGGAGCGGTCATGGAGATCGACTGCTTTTTGCGATTCTTCCCTGAAATATAATCAAAGAGCCTCCGGAAGCCTTCGTTGCCTACTTCGTCGAAATCTCCCTCCACAATGGTCTCTGCCACGATGTATGGTTCGTATTGTCTCAATTCAAATTTGCCTTCCTTCTCCACAACAGTATACTTGGCCCTTTCTATTGCCATTGCTTCCTCAATCATTAAAGGTAAAGTTGAAAAAGAAGTTATTAATAATAATAGTAAAATAAAAAGTCTACGGTTATTCATTTGTAATCCTTGTCTATAAGTTCGTTCTCTTATGTGCTTCCGCATTCAGAACTCCGCATTTTTTCCACTTCGAGAAGGCTTCTAAATTTAAGATCGCTGGAAGGATTGTCAACATGGAAAAGGAGTCGGGAGTCAGGAGTCAGAAGACAGAGGACAGACGACAGTAGACAGACTGAATATCAAATTCGAAATCCTAAGCACGAAGCACGAAACAAATCCGAATGATCAAAATTTAAATGACCAAAACCGGACAGATTGAAATACGTTCTCAAGTTTTCGTTTGGAACATTGGAGAATTCGAAGCTGGGGACCCGCCCGCAGGGTGGGGAGTCCGTAGGACCAATTTTGAATTTGTTTCGGATTTCGATATTCGGATTTCGGATTTACGTTCATGCTCTATGCCCAAAGTTCTGACCTAAGGTTGGCCAATTGTAGTTTCTTGCTACCATTTACACCCAAACATTTTACCGTTGCATGCATATGTTGACGGATTAAATTATTAAGCGTTGGTGTATCATAGATTTTTAGCGACTGTTCTAAATGGGACGACTCGATCATCTATTTGGTTTATGAATATTATGGGAGGATGCGAAATGTTCATTATTTACAAAGTTTTGTCCCTAATCATTCTTGCCTTTTTTCTTTTGACCATGACCCTGGTGCCATTGTATTCTTCCACGGTGACGATGAAAGTGACCAAGGCAGTCAAGAAGGACTCAGCCTAAATGTGCCTCAGTTCAAAGATGATGGTACAGCATCTAAAAATTGATGTGGGTATCGCAGAATCTGTTCCCATTCCCAGTTATTTCCACCCTCACCTCTTGCCATTGGGAGGAGATATTGTACAATTAAACACAAACTTAACTGAGCCAAGAGGTTAACAATGTTGGAGAGTCTCGATCCTGTCTTATTGGCAAGAATACAGTTCGCTTTTACCGTATCATTTCACATTATGTTCCCAGCCTTTACCATCGGCCTTGCCAGCTGGTTGGCCGTGGTCGAGTGGCGCTGGCTCAAGACCGGCAACGACATATATCAAGAAATTTACCGCATGTGGGTAAAAATATTTGCTGTGACCTTCGGTATGGGCGTGGTTTCAGGCGTGGTTTTGTCCTTCCAATTCGGCACCAACTGGTCAGTATTTTCAGATAGGATAGGAAGTATTGTCGGCCCATTGCTGGGATTTGAGGTGCTAACGGCTTTTTTTCTGGAGGCTTCCTTCCTGGGCGTTATGCTATTTGGCTGGAACCGTGTGAGTCGTAAGATGCATTTTGCCTCAACACTAATAGTTGCTGGTGGAACCCTGGTATCAGCCTTTTGGATTCTATCGGTAAACAGCTGGATGCAAACGCCGCAGGGTTTCCGTGTGGGTGATCATGGTCTGCTCTATCCAACCCAGTGGCTGCAAATTATATTTAACCCTTCTTTCCCCTACCGCTTCATGCATATGGTCACCGCTGCCTACCTAACCACGGCCCTTATCGTTGCCGGCATTGGTGCTTATTATCTTTGGCGTAAGCTTCATGTCAGCCATGCTCGAGTGATGCTCGGCATGGCCATGATCATGGCAGTTTTCGTGGCCCCCTTTCAGCTAGTCCTCGGAGACCTTCACGGGCTGAACACCCTGAAACATCAGCCGGCTAAGGTATCTGCCATGGAGGGTATCTGGGAAACCGAACGCGGCGCCGCCTTGAAACTCTTTGGCTGGCCTGATCAAGAAGAAGAAAAGACTAAATATGCAATTGAAATTCCCAAATTGTCCAGCCTGATTCTTACCCACGATCTTAACGGTGAAGTCAAAGGGCTGAAAGAGTGGTCTAAAGATGAGCGCCCACCCGTCGTCTGGGTATTCTGGTCATTTCGGATCATGGTTGGTATCGGCTTGTTGATGATATTGACCGGGGTATTCGCTGTCGTACTTTTTTTCCGCAAAAGACTTTTTGACACTCGCTGGTTCCAATTTTGGTGCATGACTCTGACACCAGCAGGCTTTATCGCCGTGATCGCCGGATGGTGTGTTACCGAAATCGGTCGGCAGCCGTATGTCGTTCAGGGGGTGATTCGCACTGCGGAATCAGTCTCACCGGTGGCGGGCCAACACATCGCTTTATCTCTACTGGCGTTTATTGTTACCTATCTTTTTGTTTTTGGTGCAGGCAGTTATTATATTTTACGCCTCATCGCCAAGGGCCCCACACCCGAGGTAGAAGCCTATGGTGACCATGGCGTAGATGAACCACCCCTGGTAACAGATCTGGTATCGGAAACAGGAGGAGAAGATGTTTAGTTTTGAGAGTTTCCTGAACTTACCGCTTCTCTGGTTCGTTATCATTGCCACGGCCGTTATCCTCTACGTGCTGCTGGATGGATTCGATCTCGGGGTGGGTATTCTTTTTCCCTTTGCTCCTTCCGATCAATGTCGTGATCGGATGATGAACTCAATTGCTCCTTTTTGGGACGGCAACGAGACCTGGCTGGTCCTTGGCGGTGGTGGTTTGTTTGCAGCCTTTCCTCTGGCATACGCCGTTGTTATGCCAGCTCTCTACTTTCCTGTGATCCTCATGCTCCTCGGTCTGATTTTCCGTGGGGTTGCCTTTGAGTTCCGCTACAAAGCAACGGGTAAATCCAGGAGACTGTGGGATTACTCCTTCCACTTTGGTTCTCTGGTTGCCGCCTTCATGCAGGGCATGTTTCTCGGTGGCCTGGTGCAGGGGATCAAGGTAGATGGCCGAAGCTTTGCTGGTGGCGCTTTTGACTGGCTGAATGCCTTCAGTGTGATGACGGGCTTTGCCCTGGTGTGTGGCTATGCATTGCTGGGCGCTACCTGGGTGGTGATGAAAACCGACGGAACCACCCAAGACTGGGCGCGAAAATGCGCCAGTTATGTACTATTCTACGTTGCTCTTTTCATGGCGTTGGTGAGCTTGTGGATGCCTTTGATGAATGCGGATGTGAAAACCTTGTGGTTTAGCTCGCCTAATATCTTTCTGCTGCTACCGGTACCCCTTCTGACTGTTGCCATGTTTGTCACGATCTGGCGTGATTTGCGTAAGCAGAGGGAATATCGCCCTTTTCTTCTGAGCGTCGGCCTTTTCCTCATGGGATACATCGGCCTGGGAATCAGTCTGTGGCCCTATGTAGTCCCCTTTGAAATCACAATCTGGCAAGCGGCAGCGGCGCCGGAATCCCAATCCTTGATGCTGGTCGGCACAATCCTCATGTTACCCTTGGTACTCGGTTACACAGTGTATTGTTATTACCTATTCAGGGGTAAGGTATCCCATGAGAGCACTTACTAAAAAGCAGCAGCAGTGGTTATGGTTTGTCGCACTTTGGTGCGGCGGCTTGGCGGCTGTAATGCTTCTGGCTTATCTCGTCCGACTGCTGATGGGAATTAACTAGTGAAATCTATTTATCCGGCGGTCTCAGTTTTGTTCCAAAAATCAGAACAAAAGCTATTCCTATAATACCGAAGAGCCCAACCCGGCTTACTTCCTCAGGGCTTGGATATTTCTTGTTGGGGTAACGCCAAAGGGTGATTCTGGGGTCCAGTTCCACTGACTTCCTGTAATCCGCTCGAGCCAGCTTATCCTGGCCCCGCTTCCAGTAAATCTTGAACCTGGTTTTGTAGGCGTCTGCCCTGCTTCGTGGATCACCCTTGAGCTCGATGGCTCTGGTGGCGTCGCGCATGGCCTCCTCTTCCCGCCCCATCAAACGATACGTTTCAGCTCGGTTGGCGTAAGCTTCCACCTGCTCTGGTTCTATCTCCATTGACCGGGTGAAGTAGTAAAGAGCAGATTCGTAAAACCCCTTTTTCAGGTAACCGATTCCCACCATTATGTAGGCCTCACCCTTGGCAGGAGCAAGCTCTAGGTAGGTCAGATAGTCCTGAACGACCTTGTCATAGTTCTCTTGGAAATAGTAGAGCAACCCTCGTTTTTCGTAAGCCTCAACCAGGTTAGGGTCCAGCTCCAAAGCCCTGGTGTAGTATTCGATCTTCTTGCGGGTCACTGAGCTTTGAACACCCAGGTTGAAGTATTGCATCGCATCTTCACTGTGTGCGGGGCCTGCGACCAGCAACGCCAGGGGCACCAGTAACAGTATGAGCCTTTTCATCTTTTCCTCGTTTCCGCTGCACAAGTTTCTGTCGCCACAATCTTAAGGGGAAATCTCAGCTTGGCTAAGCTAAACATCGAAAAGAATGAGTGCAAGGGCAGATTGTGTTCTTGACCTATGACCAAGACTTCTCATTTCCAATCAAACACACAATTGACTCAGGCAAAATGGCTGGTTACGATGTTAAAATTTGAATGAAATGAAAAGGAGAGAATGGCATGGAAAATACCATTGACCTTATGGACATATTCGAGCATGACCCACACTTTCAAAACCTAATGAAACGTATGCTCGAAAATGCAATGGAACACTCTTTCCATGGGATCATGATTACCAAGGCCGAACCTGGATATCCCGTTATCTATGTTAATGATGCTTTCGCAGAAATCACAGGTTACAGCTCAGAGGAGATTGTGGGTAAGTCACCAGCTATACTGCAAGGGCCCAAGACCGATCGCGCTGTATTGGATCGGCTGAATCAAGCACTATCTGAAGGTAGGCTTTTCCATGGTGAAGCTATTAACTACCGAAAAGATGGTTCTGAGTTTGTCATGGAATGGAAGATAGTCCCTATCAAAAACGAGGAAGAAGTGACCTCTCACTATCTTGCCCTCCAACGAGATGTTACGAAACCAAGAGACAGTCGATAGAGCCCGCAAGCTAAAAAGTCATATATGATAAGAGCCATTATCTTTGATTTCGGTAGGGTCATTTCAGCCCAAAAGCCCTCTTCACTCTTCCGTAGCTACGAGGATGAACTAGGGCTGGAGCCAGGTACGATTAACTTTATCATGTTCGACAGTGAGGCGTGGCAGGAGGCATTGGTCGGCCGCAAAACAGTAGAAGAATTTTGGTACGAGATCGGTCCTGAACTTGGGCTGAACAGCGTCGATGAAGTCGACGCCTTCCGTCATCGTTACCATGCTGATGAAGCAATCAACGAGGGAGTCACGGACCTCATCCTCCGGCTTCACGGCAATTACAAACTAGCCGTACTCTCCAACTCACCGCCTGTTCTTTCCCAATGGCTGTCCGACTGGAAGCTGCTCAACTTTTTTGAGGTGGTTTTTTGTTCCGGGGATGAGGGAATAGCCAAACCTGATCCCAACGCCTTTGAGTTGACCCTGGAACGGTTGGGGGTAGAGCCCGATGAAGCAGTGTTCATTGACGACACCAGAGAGCACGTGGAGGCGGCCCAGAAGCTAGGACTGCAGGGGATACTTTTTACAACTGCCGAAGAATTGGAGAAAGAACTAGCTCGCTTGTTGCGCAAAGATTTCTAATCGCGAACTAGCCCCTGGCTCATGGCTACTGGATGCTTTGGTCATATGCCTGCGGCGTCATTGGGTCACTACGCTTCGCTGTCATTTGTTGTAATCGGTAGAAGCGAAATTATTAATCTTAACTACTGGATTCTGACTCCTGGATTCTGGATTCTTTGATTTAAGATTTTATATCATTTTAGACACTTTAGACATTTTAGTTCATTTTAGGCATTTGAAATGGAGGAAACATGGCGATAATTGTCAAGGATGAACACATCCAAATAGACAGGCTTGAATTAGGTCCTTTCGGAACCAATTCATATATTCTTATTTGCCAAAAAACAAATGAGAGTGTAGTGGTCGATGCCCCGGGTGAAGCAGGAATGGTTGTTGAGAGACTGAAGGAAACTCAGCCAAAATACATCGTGATGACCCATGATCATTTTGATCATATCGGTGGGCTGGTTGAGTTAAGATCGGCCCTGGAGGTCCCCGTTGCTGCTCACCTTGCAGATGCCAACGATTTGCCCCTCGAATCCGACCTACTCCTCAATGATGGGGATGAGATTCTTCTCGGAGCTATCAAACTGGTGGTGCTACACACGCCGGGACACACCCCCGGCAGTGTATGTTTTCTGGTGGGCAACTATCTTATTGCAGGAGACACCTTGTTCCCTGGAGGTCCTGGTAAGACTCAATCACCAGACGACTTCCGGCGAATCATTGCATCCATTACCCGGCGACTTTTTGTACTGCCCGATGAAACAAAAGTGTATCCTGGACATGGTGAGGCTACAACAATAAAGGAGGCAAAGCGGCAGTACGAGATTTTTTCCGCCCGCCCGCAAAACCCCAATCTTTGCGGGGATGTCGTATGGATGTCGTCTTAGCAACGGTTCGGGCTAGGGTAGCAGCGTCGTGGGCTTAGTTGATCACCGAGGTCATTACGCTCCGCTGTCATCTGTGGTCGTTACGCTTCGCTGTCAAGTGTAGTCAATTGCTGTTTGTATTTTTTCCCGATGGAACTAATGTAGTTATTCAGTTTCACACTAGTTATATTTATATCCTTACGAAGAGACTCAAAATTCCTGGCATCGATCAACCTTCTGCTATGAGCCTTCCGCAGCCAGGTCAATGTTTCTTTGAGAGAGCCTCTACTGTAATAACAGAACTGTCTGTTTTCCTTGTAGTAATACCTTCCCCATCCTTCGCTTATATTTGCTGCCACCGAGTCCGCAGCCTTGACCAATTGTTTACCTATCGTATCTCTGGCAAAATAATTCCACTCGAGTACGATTTCCCAGACTCGCTCGCCGATATCCATAGCAAGCTGATAGACCTGAAGATCCTCAAGTTTCATAACGGTGCCCCCTTTCAGTTAACAACCTAATGACCTATTGACAGCGAAGCGTAATGACTTGATGACAGATTGGCTGGTAGCACATGAGAATCGAGGTGCGCCACTAGATAGCTACCAGCCAATCTCCACCCGATGAAAACCTTCTGCCAGCTCGAAATCCTCCCCTTTAGCCATCTCCCTGCACCTTTCTTTCAGCCAACCTTCCGGGTTAGGGTTAGGGAAACCTCGTATCTGGCTTTCATGGCAACGGAGCGCCGAGATCTTAATATCAAAGGTGTCAGTAATATCGGAACGATGGTTTATGTCTTCAGCCGCCCAGAACCATATTTCATCCACATTATGGGGCTCTAGACCTTCCTCTAACAAATCAGGATAGGCAAGATGATCCCGGGAATAGGGGAAAACCGCGTCTAGGGTAACTTGGCCGGCAATGCGATGGTCGCGATGCCAGAGGTAGCGACGATAAGGGTCCGAGGTCACAACGATCCTCGGCCGGTATATTCTTATCATGCGAACGAGTTGTTTGCGAAACTCAGAAGTATCTTCCAGTTCCTGATCCGGGTATCCAAGGAATCTGACCTCGCGAACGCCCAAAACTTTGGCCGCTGCCTCTTGCTCCTTTTTCCTGATTTCGGCCAGTTGTTCGGGCTTCATGCTGCGGTCACTCGTACCCTTATCGCCGTTGGTGCAGACCACGTAGACAACTTGTTTTCCTTCTTGCGTCCAACCTGCCACCGTCCCTGCAACGCCAAACTCGGCGTCATCCGGGTGGGCTGTTATAACCAATACATCAACTGCTTCACTCACATTCAAACTCCCTATTTAATGCTCATGCGAAAACCCCGGTTTTCGCATGAGAGCCATCAGCGATCAGCTCTCAGCTGTCAGGATTAATAATCTCGAAACCGGGAACCCGCCCGAAGGGTGGGAGTCCGCAGGACAAATTCGAAATGTTTATCCCCTATGCCCTACTTGTCCTGAGCCTGTCGAAGGATGCTCAATGCTTTTCTCAAATCTACAATCTTCTTAGCACTGTTGCGTATTCGTCAATCATTGCGGAGGCCACATTAGCCCAACTAAACCTGAAAACTGAGGCTCGAACCTCATCGGCTGATGGAGCGTGTGGCCGTGAGATAAATGTTTCTATACCGTCTGCAAGTGACCGGGAAGAGCCATTGCTCACCACATGACCTGTCTCTCCCCTTTTGAGAATACTCTCCATAGCCCCGACTCTGGTTGCCACCACCGGCGTACCCGAAGCCAGGGACTCAAGTGCTACCAGACCAAAACTTTCATAGTGGGATGGCACTGCCAAGACATCTGCGGCACTGTAGTATGATGGCAGCCTATATTGTTCGATCCTTCCCGCAAAAGTAACGAAGTCTTGAATGGACAATTCCCGGGCTAATTCCTGGAGACGTTGAGATTCCGGCGTGCTATTCCCATCGCCACCTACAATTACCAATCGAAGCCTCTGACGGTGTTTGAGATGGGCCATGGCCTCCAGCAACCTGTCTATTCCCTTTAGTGGTGCAAATCTACCAACAAACAACACAACCGACTCATCTTTAGCAAAACCCAACTGTTGCCGGGCCGCAGCTTTGTCTAATGGGCGAAAAAGATCCAGGTTCACGCCACAGGGTACAACGCCAATGGTCTCCGGAGATGCCCCATAGTGCTGCACCAAATTGTCTCTTTCTCTATCAGTTGCGACAAGTATACGGTCGCACTTCCTTGCCAAATGTTTTTCAATGGCCGTGCGAAGTTCGGGTTCTTTCTCAGAACCAGCTGTGCTGTTCTTTACCGCACCAACAGTATGGAACATAAAAACATGAGGAACTTCCCAGCGTTCCTGGGCCCAGTTCCCCACCCTACCTGACAGCCAGTAGTGACTGTGTATGAGATCATAGTTTAGAGACTTGCGGTTTCTGAATGCCTCCAGCTCTTTGAAAAATTCATCCAGATGAGCGTAAAGAGCTAATTTATTCATATGCCCGTTGTCTCCGGCTTTGAGATGAATAAGCCTGACGTTATCGTACAATTGAGCTATTTGTTTTTGTCCGGACCTGTTTAGCCGGGTATAAATGTCCACCAAATGTCCGCGGTTTCCTAGCTCCCTGGCAACCTCTCGGACATAAACACTCATACCTCCCGTATCTTTCGCCCCCAGCTCTCCTACTGGGCTTGAATGTACGCTCAGCATTGCGATCTTTAGCTTTTCTATTTTCAAGTGAGCAACCTCTCTAGATTCATTTCGAAGTTTCACTGTCATCCAAGTTTAACCTGGCATCTGTACAAAGGAACAGGTCTGCCGCCCAAACGATGTTTATATTCTTCAGTGCCTTTTAGAAAATCGTATTTCTTTTTTCCTTTTCGAATGCTTTCTTTAATGGTCAAAACCTTGCTGAGCAAACCTACGCTCAGGGAACTGAATCTGCCATCATAACCATTGTTGTAAAGATATATGGTAGAATCATAATCAAAGCACATCACCGCGGCCGCAGGTGTACCATCAAGGTCTAGGAAATAGAGTTTCAACAGGTTTTCTCGCGCCATGGTTTCTGCCAGCGAGCGAAAATACGTAGCCATTTGACCGGTCATAAAAGTCGCCTTATCTGATCGACTCAATCCGAACAGTGCAAGGAAAGTCTCCATTTCATCCATCACCTCTTTGAAACCTCCCACAACCCGATAATTGACCTCGGCAGCCTCATTCAACCTCCTGAGTTTTCGTCTTACTTCATGTCGCTGTTTACCGGTTAACATTCCCAAGAATTCATCCCAGGTTCCTGGCAGGTCCAGTTCATAAGTAACATCCTCTGGATCACAAAAAATCTCGCATTTGAGGTTTTCAGCTACCCTGGAAAATTCGCCGAGGATCTTGGAATCCGCCCTCACAGTGTTCAGGTCCAATCTACTAATACCTTCTCCCCTCAAGTGGTTTATGAGAGCCTCGAAAAAATCCTTTCCCCTCTTCGGGGCAACAATGAAATCTTGGTAATCGCATACATCAGGATCACCGATGAAGCGTGCTTCTTCTCCTTTCACCATAAGGGGTGCAACACCAATGAGTCTGTTGTTGTCTCTAACAGCAGAGAGGTAGGTCGCCGAGCCGTTGTTGAATACACTCCACCATACCTTCATCCAGCTGGGCAAGACAAAGAGACAATCCCAT
>PPDG01000356.1 GCA_002899795.1 Desulfobacteraceae bacterium
AGGTCCGCGCCGACCGGCGACGCAGGTCTAGCCGGGCCATGCCGAACGAAGACCTGTCCTACCTGCACGATGTGCTGATCTTTCTGTTGGCGGCTGGGATGGGTGTCATGAACACCATGCTCATGGCAACGTACGAACGAATCCGAGAATTTGGCATTCTCAAGGCTTTAGGGGCCACACCATGGGGCATCATCAGGGATGTTGCCGCTGAGGCTCTGGTGCTAGCTGCTTTGGGGACGGTTTTGGGAACAATCTTGGGCTTGGCAGGTTCCTACTATCTGCAGGAAGTCGGGCTTGATCTTAGCATCTTCGCCGGCACCTACTCGGTCGGCGGTGTAGCCTTTGACCCGATCTGGAGAGCTACCATCAGTCCCAAAATGGTTTTTATTCCGGTGGTGCTCATGCTGATCATTGCCTTGGTCGCCTCCCTCTACCCGGCGGCCCTGGCAGCACGGTTGGATCCGGTTAAGGCGATACATAGACCATAAAGGGAAATTCGAATACCGAAGCACGAAGCACGAAGCACGAAGCACGAAACAATATCAAATGACCAAAGCACGAAATTCAAAACGGAAAAGCAATAAATTAGGACTTTGTTTTGAACATTTGAAAATTTGAAATTTGGATTTGTTTCGAAACTGGGGACCCCCCCGCAGGGTGGGGAGTCCGCAGGACCAATTTCGGATTTACCTGACTTCATACATGTGTAGTGAGGGGCTGCTTAGACTATACCCTGCATAACAAGGAAAAGCCTATGATCCCCAGACTGGCTTGGCGTAGCATTTGGCGGAACAGGCGACGGACATTGATTACCGTTCTTTCCATCGGTTTTGGTCTAGCCTGCACAGTGTTTTTTATTGCCATTGGCGAGGGCGTGTATGCCCAGTTAATAGACCAAGTCGTTCGAATGCAAGCTGGTCACATCACCATGGAAAACCCAGGCTATCGCGATGCCCCTGCTGTCGATCTTTGGATCAAGGCCCCAGAATCTCTCCGGTTGCAAATTGAAAAATTACCCCAGGTTGAGCGGACTAAGCTGATTATTATGGGCCAAGGCATAGCCCGATCCGCTTCGGGCGACGTTAGCGCTACGTTGATGGGGATAGAACCCTCAGTAGAACTGGATACCTCGCCCTTAGTTCGCCACATCGTCGCCGGAAGATATTTGCATGACGATGATGGTCCGTGGGTTGTAATCGGTAGTGAGCTTGCCAAGCGGTTGAAGCTGGCAGTGGGCAAAAAGATGGTTATCACCACCAACGACGCAGCCGGCAATCTGGTGGATGAACTGTGCAGGGTCAGGGGGATCTTTGAGACAGGCTCGGTGGAAATTGACGGATATTTCATCCAGGCTCCAATAGATTTTGCTCGGCGCCTTTTCGTTCTTCCTGAGGAAAGTGCTACCCAGTTGGGTGTGGTCTTGAGAATTCCCGAAGCGCAGGACTTTATTTTGCGAGAGGCTAGGCTGATGGTGGCCGGGCAAGACATTGCAGTCCTTCCCTGGCAGGAAGTAATACCGGAAATCGCCTCCTACATAAAATTGGACAAAGGTTCAAACTTGATTTTCCAGGCAATCCTGATCTTTTTGATTCTCTTCACCATCTTCA
Organism: Desulfobacteraceae bacterium; assembly: GCA_002899795.1. Lineage (GTDB taxonomy): Bacteria > Desulfobacterota > Syntrophobacteria > BM002 > BM002 > BM002. The sequence goes on from PPDG01000356.1 coordinate 1,608, forward strand.
ATACCATTTTCATGTCTGTGCTGGAACGAGAACGGGAGTTTGCGGTTTTGTTGGCCTTGGGTACAAAACCCGTTCAACTAAGACTTCAGATTCTCATGGAGTCGGCCTGTTTGGGGCTCATTGGCTGCGCACTCGGTCTGCTCGTTGGTGGACTTGCGGCTTGGGCAGCACAAGTGTGGGGTATAGATCTGAGATCTCTCCTTGAAGAGGGCTTTACCATTTCAGGCTTTGCCATTAGCGCCAAGATGCATGCTCGGGTAACCACAGGACTGCTTTTGGGGACGGCAGGGCTTGTCTTTGGAGCCACATTGATCTTAAGTCTCATTCCAATGCGCCGCGCCACCCGTCTCTCAATAGTTGATCAACTGCGATAGGGGAAATTATGGCGACCATAGTTGACCTGCAAGAGGTGACCAAAGACTACGGGCAGGGACAGGCCCTCACCCACGCCTTGCGTGGGGTTAACCTGGTCATTGAAGCTGGAGAGTTCACGGCCATGGCCGGGCCCTCAGGCTCCGGCAAGAGCACCTTGCTTAACATAATGGGCGGCCTTGACCGTCCGACTTCGGGGCGAGTCGAAGTTGACGGTCGAGAAATCAGTGACCTCTCAAATACTGAATTGGGCCTGTTACGGCGAGATCGTCTTGGTTTCATTTTTCAGAGTTACAACCTCATTCCGGTGCTTACCGCTTTGGAGAATGCTGAGTACGTCCTTATGCTTCAGGGTGTCCCCATTGCTGAACGGAGAGCCCGGGTGAGGGAAGTGCTCGCGGAGGTGGGACTGGAAGGGTTGGAGAATCGCTTCCCACGGCAACTGAGTGGGGGCCAACAGCAACGGGTGGCCATTGCCCGGGCCATAGTTTCGGAACCGGCACTGGTGCTGGCAGATGAACCCACTGCCAATGTGGACTCCAAGACCGGTACCGCTCTCCTGGATCTCATGCACCGGCTGAATGAAGAAAAAGGAGTGACTTTTTTCTTCTCTACCCATGAAGAGGCTGTAATGAAGCGAGCGCGTCGGCTCCTGCAACTCGAAGACGGTGTCATCCTCAATGATGGAATCCAAACTAATAAATGGAATTAACCGTAGACCCACGCAGACAGACACAGACATTTTCCTCTGCCGACAGTGGCAGAGGAAAAAATGCAGTCCTGCGGACAATTACACTGGTAATCAGAGTTCGCTAATTTCGTCACAGATTGCTCCATCCAGGGTAACTCAAGGTCTGGAGATCGCTTTCAGCCTATCGCGAAGCGATCGCATCCTTTAGCCGAGCAGGTCGCTCGGCTAAAGAGTCTGCGTGGGTCTGCGGCTAATTGATCGCTTTGAGGTAGTGGGTATCTGGAAATGGGTCAGCTGTTTTCCGCAAACCGCAAACTGCTGCTGGTTGCTGTTTTATTCCTGGTGACCGCGGCACTGAATCCTTGCTCGGCTTGGGCCCTGATGGGTGATACAGAGTCCAGTTTTGGCCTGGACGGCAGACTAAGCACCACCAATGCTCTGGTAGACAACTACGACTTCGAACCCTTTTTCGGGGATAAAAACACCGATCAGTTTTCCCAGAACCTTCTGCGACTCATAGCAGGGGGCAGGCCTACCGAGCAGCTCTCATATGAAGTCCACGGGATTCAGTCCTACACTTACTCCTCGGCCGGAGATGGAACGGAATCACCCATTTTTGGTACGAGTGGAGCGGACCGGCGATATAGAGCTTTGGACGCTACCTGGGATTGGCACGAGGGTGATAACAGTTTAGCCACCTTGTGGCTTGACCGGTTCAACACCAAGAGCGCTTTGCCCTGGGCTGACATCACCGTCGGTCGCCAAGCCGTAACCTTTGGTAAAGCCTACTTTTGGAATCCGCTCGACATATTCTTACCTTTCGACCCCAGACAGTTTGACCGCGATTACAAAGCTGGAGTTGATGCATTGCGAGTTGACATTCCATTAGGTTCCTTCACTGGCATTAATCTCATTACCGTTGCTGGCCGGGAACTCGACTCCTCAGGAGAATTCATTGATGATGGGACTTTGAATGCATCGTGGTACGGCTCAGCCTTGCTGGGCAGGGTGTTCACCACCTTGAAGGGCTGGGACTTGGCCCTCCAGGGCGGCAAGATCTACGGTGGCTACCAACTCGGTTCCGGTTTGGTGGGTGAGATTGGGCCCATTGAAGCCCGGGTCGAGGCTTCCTACTTCTGGGCTCGGGATAGCGCACCCCTTCCTGCCCCACTGGAAGGAGATCTGGTGGAAGACGCCTTTACTGCTGTGCTAGGTCTTGGCCATCGCTTTGACAACACGCTTACCGTGGAAATCGAGTACTTCTACAACGGTGCTGGTGAGTCCAATGACCTAGACGAGTCTTTTGTTAGATCCAGGAGCGGCTCCAGTCTTCAAATGAGCCGGCACTTAAGCGGTCTTCTTGTCAGCTATGAGTTTCTACCCATCATTACCGGTCAACTGACTGCACTTTACTCATGGGAAGATCCTTCCGGCCAGATTCAACCCATCTTGACCTGGTCGCCATCGGACAACACCGAAGTCCTCGTTGGAGCCAGCATCAATTTTGGTGACCGCCCTGAACAAAGTTCCACCGGACAGCCGCAGCTCCAGAGTGAGTTCGGCACCTTCCCTGACTTCTATTTCATGGAGTTTAAGCTCTATTTTTAGGGTCTGGTTGGCGATGCCATCCCGATGCGACCTTTCGAACACAGTGATCAATTGCGGGTGGGGATAAACCCCACCCCTACGTTCCCTCGGTTTCTGGTCCAAAATGTAGGGGCGGGGTTTACCCCCGCCCGAAAATTAAAAGGCCCTCCATCATTGAAGGGCCTTTTAATTCTACGCTATGCGCTTGGCGCTATGCGTTGTTATTTCTCCAGTGTCATCTGGATGTAACGGCAGGGACACTCTTTGGCGCAAAGACCGCACCCTTTGCAGAAATCCAAGTCGAATTCGTACAACCCCGTTTTCTCTGAAATCCTAACAGCGTTGTCCGGGCAGTACATAAAGCAATTGCCGCAGTTAAAGCAAAGTCCGCAGCTAAAACATCTCTCCGCTTCATCGATGATTGCTTCAAAATCCAGAGCAGGATAAAGCTCCTTGAAATGCTTCAGCCGCATGTGGATGGGCAAGGCTTCTTTCTGAAACCGTCTCTTCTTGTTGTAGTAGTACGTGTTCAAGTCCTTGGAATATATCACCGGCGGGCTTGACAGACGGCTTTCCACACCGCCGTCGATGTAGTCTTCAATGGCCGAAGCTGCCCGGGTGCCCTGGCCTATAGCAGCGGACACGGTCTCCAAGCCCAGAACGGCGTCGCCACCCGCAAAAACTCCATCGATGCTGGTCATCAGATTCTCATTGGCGGAAATCCACTTGTTGTCTCTTTTGTGAACTTCGATGCCGTCATAGTCAACCGCCTGACCCGTGGCCAGTATTACCGTATCAGCAGGAATAACTGATTCTGACCCCGGAATGGGAACCGGCCTGGCCCGGCCGCTGGCATCAGGTTCCTTTAACTCCATTTGCACGGAGAGGATGCCCACTACCTTGTCGTCATCCTGAATGATTTTCACCGGGTTGGTGTGATAGCGGAACATGACGCGCTCTTCCATGGCTTCATCGATCTCGGCCGTTATAGCAGGCATCTCCACTCTGGTGCGACGGTAGACCACACTCACATTGGCTCCCAGCCTTTTTGCAACCCGGGCGCAATCCATAGCCGTGTTGCCGCCGCCGATAACTACTACGTCTTTGCCAACATCCACATACTTACCGCTGTTCACATCTCTCAGAAACTCCACCCCGGAAAAAACGTTCCCGGCATCCTGACCAGGTATATCAATGGTCAGTCCTGTTTGGGCTCCAATCCCCACGAAGACCGCATCATGCGTTTGGATCAACTGATCCATGGGGATATTGACGCCGACCTTGATATTGCACTCCAGTTCAATGCCCAGCTTCCATATGTTTTCGAGCTCTTGCCGCAAGACATAATTTGGCAGTCGATATGAGGGAATACCGTAGCGCATCATGCCGCCGGGCTCACCATAGGCCTCGAATATCTTCACCTGAAATCCTCTTTTGGCCAGGTGAAAGGCGCAGGAAAGACCCGCCGGTCCGGAACCAATTACCGCCACCTTCTCTTTTCTATGGGCAATGAGCTTTTTGTGCTCCAGGTTCTCCTCCAAGCCGTAGTCGCCAACAGCGCGCTCTGCGCTGTTTATGGCCACAGGTGAGTCAAAGTCGCGGCGATTACACCCGTCCTCACAGGGATGCGGACAGACTCTACCGCAGATTGCCGGCAAAGGGTTGGTGCGGGTCAACACATGCCAGGCTGCTTCATAGTCCTTTTTCTCCGCCAGAGTCCTGAGAAAACCACGGATATCGTTTCCTGCAGGGCAGTCCTGGTTACAGGGCGGTGTTTGCATGATATTGACCGGCATCAAAGTCCGCCATGATCCGGTCTCATAAGGAACAACTTTGCGTAAATCCAGAGCTAGTCCTAAAGGTAGCTTTTCCATTACAGATTAAACCTTTCTATGTTCTGGTTGGCGATCTCTTGGATTACATCCACTTCTTTGGTTGGCACCCCTTTCTTGAAGAGATGCTTGAACCTTCCTTGCGGTTTCAAATATTCTTCAACCGGCACTTTTACCGGGATCTTCCTAACATTGGTCACCTTGCCGTCAATGATTTCATACACCGGGAAAAGCCCGGTGTCTTTGGCCAAGCGACATATCTCCACGGTAAGTTCCCCGTGATGCCCCCAACCCAACGGACAGGGTGCCAGAATGTGGATGTATTTGGGACCCTCAATGGTGAGCGCCTTCCTAATCTTCAGCTGCAGATCCCTGAAATCATCAACTGTGGCAGTGGCCACATAGGGGATGCCGTGGTCCGCCGCAAGCATCGGCATGTTTTTCTTGCGGGTTGTATTACCCGTGGGTGTTGTGGAGGTCCGGGCACCGTAGGGAGTAAAGCTCGAGCGCTGCACCCCGGTATTCATGTAGGCCTCGTTGTCGTAGCAGACGTAAAGAACGTTATGTCCCCGTTCAAACATGCCACTGATACTTTGAAAACCAATGTCGGCAGTACTGCCGTCTCCTCCATGGGCGATAATGTTGACCGGCCCCTTCTTGAGCGCTTTATAGGCAGCGTCCACACCGGAGGCCACAGCCGATGCGTTCTCAAAAAGGCTGTGCAAAAATGGAATTCGCCAGGAAGGATCAGGATAGGGGCCGCTGAACACTTCTAGACAGCCGGTGGCCACACAGGCAATGGTGTTCTCACCCGCAGCATCTGCCACTAGTCGGGCGGCCAGCGCTTGACCACAGCCACCACAAGCCCTGTGCCCACTGGCAAACAAATCCTTCTTGTCAACGCCTTCGAGGTATTTGGATTGTTCTCTCATGGTTACATATCTTTCTCTGCTATGAGTTCTTCTTTTAAGCCCAAGAATTCAAATTCCACGGGCTCTTTCTCTACCTTTTCCACCATATAACGCAAGTCATCAATTGATATATTGCGACCACCCAAGCCGGCAACAAAACTGCTTATGTCGCGATCCTTTTTCTCCGCCCTGGGAAAAGACCAGCGAACATCGCTCGCCAGGATACCGCCTCTTCCCAAGGAAATGCACTTCTCCAGCACCACGATGTTCATTTTATCCTTCAAGGCCCGGTAAACCTCATGTCGCGGAAAGGGGCGGTAGGAGCATATTTGCAGAAGCCCAACCTTCTTGCCCTCTTCCTCGAGCTGGTCAATGAGCTCTTTTATGGTGCCCACCACCGAACCCATGGAAATGACCACCACATCGGCCTCTTCCAGTTTGTAGGCCTTGATGAAGCCGCCGCTCTCTCTGCCAAAAGTCTTGGCAAATTCAGAGCTTACTTCTTTTATGGTTTCCTCGGATTTTTCCAAGGCACGGTGCAAGATGTACCGGGTTTCCATATAGAAGCGAGGGTCGGCAAACAGGCCGATACCTCTCGGCCACCTGGGGTCGACAATGTGCCTGGGCTTAAAAGTAGGCAAAAAGTCATCCACTTCTTTTTGTTCGGGAATATCAACCGGTTCAAAGGCATGGGTAAGAATAAAGCCATCCATGCAAACCATCACCGGCAGAAACGTCCGTTCCGCAATCTTGAAGGCCTGGACGTGCAAGTCCGAAGCCTCCTGGTTGTCCTCGGCATGGAGTTGAATCCAGCCCGCGTCCCTAACCGCCATTGAATCCTGCTGGTCGTTCCAGATGCTGAGCGGCGCCGATATGGCGCGATTGGCACATGTCATAACGATTGGCAAGCGCATCCCAGCAATGCAGTAGATAACTTCGCTCATCAGCAACAGTCCCTGAGATGACGTTGCCGTATAGGCGCGGGCGCCCGCTGCACTGGCTCCTAAAACCACTGAGGCTGCAGAAAACTCGCTTTCCACATTGACAAATTCTGCATCCAGTTGCCCTGCACCAACTATTTCCGCCAGTTCTTCCACAATGTGGGTCTGCGGCGTGATGGGATAGGCAGATATTACATTGGGCCGGCATTGGGCTACCACATGGGCAACCGCATGAGATCCTTCAATTTGTTTAAGCATCTTTTCTCTTCTCCATGATTTCCACGGCCCTTTCGAGGGCAGCTATATTGTTTTCACCAACCCTGCCGGGAAACTTCTCCATTATGGCCTCCTGGGCCGCCCCTAAACTCACCAGACCGGTTATGGAACAAAAGGCTCCGATCATAATCGCATTGGGTATAGGCCTGCCTATGATCTCAAGGGCAATTTCAGTAGCAGGAATAGTTTCCACTCTTGCCGTGGTCTTCAAGTTCAGGTCCTCGGCTTTTTGCTCAGCATTGATCAGCACCAAACCATCAGGCTTGATGCCGTCCAAGACAGGTACTGCACCAATTAAATGATAGTCCTGGACGATTAGATAATCCGGAGTTCGTACCTCCTCCCGGGTCCGAATCTTTTTGTCGTCGATTCTGACAAAAGCCTGGACAGGCGCTCCTATGCGCTCTGCTCCGAAGGAAGGAAAAGCCTGGGCAAATTTGCCGTCTTTGAACGCTGCGATGGACAAAAGCTCCGCCGCTGCCACGTTTCCCTGTCCACCTCGACCATGAATCCGAATTTCAATCATGTCTCTCACCTTCTGATAGATTCGTGCTTTATTGCACGGAGGACTATAACATTTTTACCACTACTTTTCGAATCTTCTTTTATCTTCGTAAAATATTTCACAAAATATAACCTAAAACTTTATCCAGTTCAATCTGAAACCGAGCCCTGCCTGTGGAATAGGGAACCATGTAGATGGTTTTCCTGGCCGGCACCTTTCTTGCTGTAATCATCTGCCGATTTTGCTAATTTACTGGTATCTCATTAAGATCGCCTCCTGAGGAAAGCATGTTGGACGTAATTCTTTTCTGATTACAAGCATAGGGAGAAGAGATGCGGAGACTATTTACCAGGGCTCATGTGTGTTGTGCACTTGTGGTTTTGACTACCTTTCTGCTCTGTTCCATGGTCGCTGCCGCAGAAAAACCTTCAGTTGCAATTGAGCAGAAAGAGAATCTACAGCGTGAGGGAAAAGAGGAGATAGAAGAAAAACGCTCCGCTGATACTGAGCTTGAGGAGCAAGAACAGCAACCAATAGAGATTGAAGAAACTGATGATGAGGATGAAAAAACCGAAGGAACTCAGATATTTTCAAGGTTACCCGTAGAAAAGATCACCCTCGGTGGCTTCATAGACCTTGACTATGACTACTATGACGTCTCAGATGTCTCTGACAAAGACAGCGGTAGCAGTTCTGACCTGGGTCTGGGCTCGGTGGAACTTGAACTCAGGGTGTTTTTCAACAAATGGGTCAAATCCAAAATCGTGTTGACTGCCGATGATGTCGGCAAGGAAGGCGGGGACGATAACATAAAGTTGGATGAAGCCATCTTCACCATGAAATGTCCTCTGGTCCCCTTGTACTTCACTGGTGGGAAAACGGTCCTGCCTTTCGGCGTTTTTGAGGACCATCTGATCGTCGGCACCCTAATGGAAGAACTCTATGAGGTAGACACAGTAGGTGCCACCCTGGGTTTTACGCCGGATTTTTACGGGTTGGACCTCTCCATCACCGTCTATAAAGGCCAGGATATCATAGAGAATCTTAACGATTTCGACACACATGAGTTCAGTCCGGGTCGCCAAGAAAGTGATGATGTCAGCTCCTTTATTGCCAATGTCACCCTCGAGCCAGTAGAAGACATGCTTATTCTCAGTGTTTTCTACGACAGTGAGCCTGGCGATGGAAGACGCAACCAGACCATGGGGGGTGCTTTTACTTTGGATGTCTGGAAGCTCAGTTTGGACGCAGAATACGTCACCGCCCTAGCACGAGAAAAAGGGGACAACGGGGAAGAAAACAAGGATAGTGCCTGGGTTGTGGGTCTTGCTTTGCAGCCGATTGAGTCAGTTCCACTGGAGTTTGCCGTCCGGTATGAAGATTTTGATGATGATCAAAGCGGCGATCAGGATGAAGTACTGGACTACCGATACGTCGCCGGATTCAGCTATAAATTTCTTAAATGGGCCACCTTCTTCTTCGAGTATGATTACTGGAAATACGAGAGGGAAAGCGGCAGCGACGCCGCAGACCACGTAAACTCGCTACACTTCCGGATTGGTTTGGCGTTTTAGTAGCACTGTATGTCCCCCTTCTTTCAACCTCCCAAAACCAGCCTTAGATTCAGTAAAAAAAATTACCTCGTTTTAAAATCCCCCAACCCCCGTTACTAAAGGGGGGCATCAAATGGAACTATCTCACATGCAACAAGTCATCTTCCCCCTTTGACAAAGGGGGATCGAGGGGGATTTTCCTGCGCCTTCGTCTTGCCTAAAATCACCCCAGCATAGTTACTCCACGAGCAAAAATAAACTAGGCCACCCCGTTTACAGACGGGCTGGCTTTTCCAACTACTAATCTCGCCCTAATTATCCATTCAGAAACTTTCTTATTCTGAACAATCCTTACCAACTAGTAATGTTTTGGCAATCTTTTGGTAAGCCCCTCAGTTTTATTATCCAGAAAACCGACCACGAACTCTAAAAACAAAAAGGAGGTACAAACGAGCAAAGCGAGAGGAATTTTTGAACCATAAACATTTTTTAGGAGGGCAAGACAAATGAAACACTTACGACAAAAGACTAATGGAATGAAGAGACACATGCTTCTGTTGCCCGTTTTATTGGTAGCAGTGCTCGCTCTTATCATGGGCGCGGCTGCCCCGAATTGTTGGGCCGAGGACGATGGGGATGAGATCTCCTTCGAGGTAGCGGATGTTTACGCGGAGCTCAACAACACCGATGGAGACCTGGGCTTTCACGCACTCATCGATGGAGAACCCTGGAAGTACCTCAAAATCGAGGACCCCAGAGAGCGCATGATTCTCTGGGTTTCGTCCATGGGGCGTTTGCGGCGGCAGGGGTTAACCGAGCTCTTTTTCGAGAGTGCGGAGCCGAACTTCGAGGACCTGGCGCCCGAACAGTTCTTCCGTCGGTTCCCGGCAGGAAAATATGAAATCGAGAGCAGGACGCTTGAAGGGGACGAGCAGGAGAGCGAGGATCTTTTTTGGCACAGAATGCCGGCCCCGCCTGAGGGAATCTCTGTTTCTGGAGAGGCTATAGACCTTGATGAGGTAAACTGTGACGATGGCCCCATCCCGATGGTTGAGCCAGAAGAGAACGGCGACGTCATCATCAGTTGGGATGAGGTTAAAAAATCACATCCTGACATAGGTGTTCCGAATAAGAAGATCGAAGTTGAATTCTACCAGGTTGTCGTCGAGGAAG
>PPDG01000408.1 GCA_002899795.1 Desulfobacteraceae bacterium
CAATTGCACAACGACGCGGTGAAACGGAGACGCGGAGAGTTTCTCACCGTCTCTCCCTTTCACCGTATCGCCGTGTCACGTAGTTAAGTGCCCCGGTCGCAGCAGGTCGTTTATAGTCTTAACTGGATTGAATGTCTCCTCAGGTATCTCAACGAACACTGTGTTCCAGTAGGCCATGCCTCCATTCCACAAACCCGGCAATTCTAATGCTTTCAATTCTCTACCGTACTCGGTTTTTCTGGAGATAAACACCGCTTGGGGGTCGCAGAATTTGGTCAGATTGAAAGGCCGGTCCTGGAAATCACGCAGCCCACAAACAATCTGTACTGGACTGAAATGGGTGGAAGCCCCCAAGATGGCCATCTGCTCTGGCGAATTCTGATCGATCTGAGCATATTCCACTATCTGCAGGCTGAGCCTACCTGGCTGTTCTTGCACCCAAAAGGGGCCACCGCCTGGCTCGCCACGATTCTTAATCATACCGCAAACACGTAAGGGTCGGTCCAAGAGCTCCGAAAGCCTTGAACCCTTTTCTTTTTCGCTGCACTTCGAAAAGCCCTCTGGTGGAGATACGCTGAGACGATGAACCGCAAAGTTGAGTATTTCCTGTAATACTTTTGATTCAACCGACCTCGACTGCAGGACTTTCAAGTAACTGAAAATCGCTTCCTGAAGCTCTAAAAGCATGCCGGCCAGTATTCTCTGAAAATGCACCACCTGATCACGATGGCCATCGGTTACCACGTTGTCAATATTTTTGATGAAAACGATGTCTCCTTGACATCGATTTAGGTTTTGCAGCAAAGCGCCATGGCCACCGGGCCGAAATAGGAGGCTGCCATCAGGCCGACGAAAGGGACGGTTTTCCAGATCTACCGCCAATGTATTGGTCGCAGCGCTTTGTAAGGAAAAGCTTAGTTCATATTCCACTCCGGAGCTCGCACCATAATTTGCGGCTGCCTCTCGGCCATGATCCTTGACCTCCTTTTCATTCTCTGCCGCCACGGTGAAATGAAGGCGGCACCGTTGTTTGCCATCTCGCACTGTGTGTATTGCCTCAACCAGGTGCTCTTCCAGCGCTGTCCGATAATGATCAGAATAGCGGTGAAAGGGAATCAGCCCCTTAGGCAGCGAACCATAGTTGAGCCCCTGTGCTTCGATCAGAAAGTCCAGGATTACAGTATAATCCCCCGAATTCAATTGAGCTGGCAAGGAAATGTCCGCCTTGTCCATAACCTCCGCCAGCGGTTCAAAAAAGGCAAACTCTCTCAAGGATTCCATGAAAACCTGAAGGTCACGGCGATCGCTGCTTATTTCGCTGAATTTTTTAGCGATCTTGTCCAGAGTAACCCTGTCCAATTGGTTCCGGATGCGTTGCAGAAAGGCAAACATCCTAGTGGCTGCACCGGAGGCTGGCAAAAAAACGCTAAAACGGCCCTTGGCAGCTGTTTCCGACCACAGATCAAGCAAACGGCTCTGATCCTGGGCATCGAGCACAACAATCCCATCCCCGGGTGTGCAAGGCCGTTGCAGGGCAACCAGCCGCGGACCTTTTTCCAGGATGGCCATCTGCCTTCTGGCCTCTTCCTCAGTGATCCCCAACTGTTTCATCTGATCCAGGTCTGCCTTGGTAAACAAATCGTTGGTCATCGATATGTACCTCTTGATCTTTCATGGTAATGAGAGAGGACGATATATCTTATCGCAAGCAAAGCTTGCTCCTACAGGAATCACTGTGCCCTGTCTTGTAGGAGCAACGTCCTCGTTGCGATCAACTTCATTCGGCAATGTGCCAATTCTATTTGATCGCGACCTGGAGGTCGCTCCTACAGGTATAACTCTCCTACTCCCTGGCAGCTCTCTTTTACTCTATGCTCTATGCCCTATGCCCTATGCTCTATGCGCTCTGCAAAAAATAAGTTGCCAATGCGGAGTTTTTTTGTACACTGGAACAAGCCGTGAGGTCAAATCGGTGGATCCATTTCCGGCAAAAAATTTGCCTACACAAGGTGTCTCTCCGGACCATCTTGCCGAGCGCGTCCAGACACGTCTCCAGTGAAGGAAAAGCAATTTGGATGCAAAAACATTCAGAGAATATGACATCCGAGGAATCGTTGGTACGCAGATAACTGAGGCTGACGTCACCCAACTAGGCCGGGCCTTCGGCACCTACATGGCGCGGCAGGGAAAGCGACGAGTCACCCTGGGCCGCGACGTTCGTCCCAGTTCAGATCGTTTTCGAGAGGCTTTGCTGGAGGGAATGCTCGACACCGGCCTCCACGTGACTGATTTGGGTGTCTGTCCCAGCCCGGTCTTCTATTTCTCCATCCGTCACCTGGAGGCTGAGGGTGGTATTATTATTACCGCCTCTCACAACCCACCGGAATACAATGGGTTCAAAATCTGCAATGGACCGAATACTATTTTCAGTTCAGAGATTCAAAGGTTACGCCAGATCATGGATGATGGCGACTTTGTTCATGGCCAGGGCAGCCTGGAATCCTACGACATTGTTGCACCGTATCACAAGAATATACTCAACAACATCAAACTTGAGAGGCAGCTTCGCATCGGGGTGGATGCGGCCAATGCTGTAGGAGGCCCGGTGGCCGTGCCCCTGTTCCGCAAACTTGGTTGTGAGGTTCATGATCTCTACTGCGAGCCTGATGGGACCTTCCCCAACCATGAGCCTGACCCTACAGTTTTAGAAAACCTCCAGGACCTCATAGCTCTCGTTAAGCGCGAGAAATTGGACGTGGGAGTTGCCTACGACGGAGATGGTGACCGTATTGGTGTGGTTGACCATAGGGGTCAGGTGGTGTTTGGCGATCGCTTGATGATCATCTTTGCTCGGGAGATTCTTTCCAGGCGCCCGGGTGCCACTTTCATCTCAGAAGTCAAATGTTCAAAGACACTCTATGAAGATATCGAAAAACGTGGCGGCAAGGCGATCATGTGGAAAACTGGTCACTCTCTCATCAAGAAAAAGATGAAAGAGGTTGGCGCAGTTCTGGCAGGAGAAATGAGCGGCCACATGTTCTTCGCCGACCGGTATTTCGGTTTCGACGATGCCATTTATGCCTCCTGCCGCCTTCTAGAAATCCTCTCTCGTTCGGGTAAAACCATTCCCGAGTTACTTGAAGGGATACCGGCAACAGTTGTTACTCCTGAGATTAGGGTAGACTGCCCTGATGAGGTGAAGTTCACCTTGGTTGAAAAAGTAAAGTCCCACTTGAGCAAGAAGTATTCTATCATTGATGTTGACGGGGTCCGAGTTCTCTTTGACCACGGCTGGGGTCTCCTACGCGCCTCTAACACCCAGCCCGCTCTGGTGCTGCGGTTTGAGGCAGAAACCGAGGAACAGCTCGAAGAGTATCGGCAAATAATCGAAAAGTCAGTAGCGCGTCTGCGAGATTAGTGCAGTTAATGGTATCCTGTGGGAGCACCTTTCCCACAGATGTTTTCTTAAACAACGAGAGCCTGTTTGGAGAATCAACAAATGTTAATGTTCCCTGAAACATGTATGAAAGGAGAAGACCATGAAAAGAAAAGCTTCCTATAAACTTCGTGTCACCCGGAGAGAGTGCCTCTATGTCCATGACGAGGCCGACCACTCCCTGATGATTCTTGAATTGGAGGGAGAGCCAATTGAATATGAAGTGGGGGTGGCAGGCGAATTTGTCTCGCGCCGAAGTGTAAATTTCCACGACCGTATAAAAGGCTCGGGGCCTATGCAGGGTTACACCATAACCAATTTTCAGTACGGTTCGGTGTATAGTCGTTTTGAGGGAGAGCGAGACGGAAACACCAGAGTCAGCAATGGTACGTGGAAAACGTATAAAGGAACCGGCAAGCTGGCAGGCATCACGGGTGAGGGGACGTTTAGGGTTACAGCCGGGGAAAGCTCAAACGAGTTCGTCCTCGATATGGAAGGCCAGTACGAACTCTAGTCCAGCCATCAGCTGGCAGCAAGCATAAAATATAGCGAAAGAATCCAGTAGTCAGAATCCAGAAGAAAAAAACAAAATCGAATTTCTCTCACCTACTGGCTACTGGATTCTATGAATGAACCTTGCTTACGCCTTCTCAGAAGAATCGGAGTCGGCATCCTGGCCAAGGATATGAGCCAAGTCCTCTCTCGCCGCTTCGATATACTCTAGATTCCCAGTTATCGCATAGTTGTATGTGGGCTCATACCACTGCAGTTTCGTTCGTTTCTTGAGATAAGGTTTCAAAGCGAGAAATGAGTCAAGGAGTTCTATCCGCAGCTTGTTCTGCATTTCGAAGTCGCCCTGGCCTTGATTGTTAGCATGTTCTGCATATAATCGATCCAGTTCTCTCAGTTTGGCCCTTATTTCCTTATCAGTCATCTTCGTTGCCTTTCTCTCCTATTCCGTTACCGGTCCGGGCTAAAAACATGTGGGACCAAATGGTGTTTCTTTTTGCTTTCTTCCACTTTTCTGGGTTTCTTCCGGTCGGGCTCCTTGGTGTTGTTGAATGGTAACAATATTGTCGTTGATGGCAAGCTCCACCCACTTGTAAGCGCTATTGATCACGGGTTGATTCATGGGAAGCCGCTTACGGGTAAAAAAGAGTACTCTTTCCGTAGACCATCGCTCAGGATAGTATTGGCGCCAGTCAAACTCGAACTTTCCCGAAAAAATGATGGACTGGACGATAAGGTGGCGGGGCGGGGACGGTATGGCGCGCTTTAACCGTTTCTCGATCTCACCCTTAACCCTTTGGCTCATATCTTCAACCACTACCTGGGTGGGGTACTGATCACCCGGCGGCGAATTGCCAAAATTTCTTTTGACCTTGGCAAGACCTTTAAGCACACCGCGGGCATCCCAGAAATCAAGATCTGTGTAGATATGGTACAGTCCCTTGCCCTTGGAGGCCAAGTCATAGATAATACGGGCCATTTTCTTCCTTGTACAAAAACCTGGGATTATTATCTGAACCCAAAAAGGTTGTCTTTATTTAACATCCACCGTCAAAATTCTACTTTATATTGCTTTGTCATTCAACCTAAGCTAATGGGTTGACGGTTTAAATCGCTTTGCTAAACCATCCGACTTACCTGTTCACCGTTTCTCGGGCGGGGATAAACCCCGCCCCTACATCAGATACGTTTTTTGAAAATCGTAGGGGTGGGGTTTACCCCCACCCGCAAAGTCTCCTATTTCTTTTGTGTGCTCTGTGACCTTTGTATTCGATGTTGCACTAGGTCTTGCAGTAATGCAAGATCGACCTGGTCAAAATCTCCCACCACCCTGTCAGCGGCGGCAAGTTCTGGTTCGCTCGCACTCGTGCTGATCGCCAGACAGCACATGCCGGCGGCTTTCGCCGCAGCCACCCCATGGGGGGCATCTTCAATCACGAGGCAACTCTCGTGACTCACCCCCAACTTCCTGGCCGCCGTCAGATAGATATCCGGTGCAGGCTTTCCGCGAGCCACCTGGTCACCACTCAAAATGAGATCGAACAGCCCAGTGATATTGAGCCTACCCAAGGCCAAATCCACAAGCTCCTTCGGTGATGAGGAGGCCAAGCCAGTCTTAATCTCCGCAGCATGCACTGACCTGACCAACTGCAAAGCATGCGGCATCGGTCGAAGGAACTCTCGGAAGAGGCCGGCAATCAGCTGGTTACGCTCTTCAACCACATCGCCTACGCTCTCTTTGAGATCGTAGTGTTTTATCAAAAAGCCAACAGCTTCACTGGAGTCTAGTCCCATCATGACAGTTTTCAGTTGTGGCGAGTAGCGAAGATTTCTGCGAGCCAGGAGCTGTTGTTCAGCTTTCGACCACAGCGGTTCACTGTCGATAATCACCCCGTCCATGTCGAATAAGACAGCCTCAAGTTTACTATTCTCTGCCATCTTTTTTCTTACCACTTACTAGATACTATGCACTATAGAAGCACTGCGGAGGCATGGCTTCCAGTTAGTTGGAGGATGGAGGAGCGCTCAGGCCAGCGATGCTGACCTTCGCTTGAGGTTGGAGGCAAAGACAACCCCGAGCAGATTCTTTCTTTTTTCTGCCTCAAACCTCTAACCTCTAACCTCCAACGCCAAAACCTTGTGCCTTGCGCCCTGTACCTTGTGCCTTTTACTAAATAAAAAGGGCGCTCTGTTCGAAAACGTCCGAGAGCGCCCGCTTCGGTTAGAATGTCATTACTATCTATTCAGCATTTTCATTGTCTTCCTTTTGACTCTCCTCTTCGTCTTCCTTGCCCTTGCCAAACTCTTTTTCCATTTCGGCCATCTCTCTGAGTTTGTCGTCCACCTTGTGATAAAGAGTGCCCTCCGGGTAGGTGCCGTCTTCCTGAAGCTCGCCGGCTTCCATCCCGGTCAGAATTTCAATACCCTCTTCAACAGTGGTGACCGGGTAGATATGGAACTTACCTTTCTCCGCTGCCTCCACCACATCACGTCGAAGCATCAAATTATTCACATTTTTCTCCGGGATCATTACTCCTTGTTTCCCAGTGAGCCCCTTATGCTTACAGATATCGAAAAATCCCTCGATTTTGCGGGTCGCCCCACCAATGGGCTGGATTTCTCCCTTCTGGCTCACTGAGCCGGTAACAGCAATGCCCTGGTAGATTGGCACTCCGGAGATAGCAGAGAGCAGCACGTAGAGTTCGGTGCTGGAGGCACTGTCTCCATCAATCATACCATAGCTCTGTTCGAAACAGAGACTGGCAGACAGGCTCAAAGGCTTATTGTGAGCAAACTTCTCCTTGATGTAAGCGTGAAGGATCATAACACCCTTTGTGTGTATGTTCCCGCTTAGTTTCGCCTCTCTGTCAATGTCTACCACCCCACTTTTACCCATGGAGACCGTGGCAGTGATGCGACTTGGTTTACCAAATTCGTGATCCCCCGTCATCAGAATGGAGAGGCCATTGACCTGGCCCACTTTATGGCCGTCGGTTTCAATCCAAAAAATATCTTTTTTGACCAGTTCCTGAACCTTTTCTTCATAGAGACTGGCTCGAAACCTCTTCTTATCTATTGCCCTTTGCACATGCTCGCTCTTGATGTGTTTAGCTTTATCCACACCAGCGTAATAATCAGCCTCTTTGAGCAGATCACTGATATCGGCGAGTTTCAGGGTAAGCTTCTCCCGATCACCGGTGACCTCCATGCTATACTCGAGAACCCGAGCGACGCCATCATTAGTCACATGACGTAGTCCTCGATCAGCACAGAACTTGGACATCACGCAGGCACCCTGTTTGAGATTGTCCTCAGTGTTATCTACCTCGGTGTCCAGGTGAGCCTTGACTTTGAACAGCTTGGGGAAACGATCGTCGTAAATGTAGAGCAACTGATAGAGATAGGGATCACCGGTGAGAACCAGTTTAACGTTGAGGGGTATAGGCGTTGGTTTCAGGGTGCGGGTGCTGAACATGCCATAGAGTTCGCCGAGATCTTCTATCTTGATCTCTTGATCTTTAATGGCCCGCTTCAGGGCCTCCCATGATATCCAGTATTTCAAAAGATCCAGGGCCTTCAACACCAGGTAACCCCCATTGGCCTTATGCAGGGCTCCAGGCTTGATCATGGTGAAATCGGTAAAGAGGGCGCCAAAATAGGCCTGACGCTCAATGCTGCCAAATAGATTAGGATAACTGGGATTTGATTCGATGATAACTGGTGCCCCTTCAGTCTCCGAATGATCTATGAGTACATTGATGTCGTATTTACGAAACATCACTTCCTTTGGCGGCATAGGCATAGGAGCAGCCTGCTGTTGGGGCTCGGGCTTGGTTTTGAAGTCATCGATGTTGTCCAGTATGTCTTCTTGTACTTCTTTGAAATACTCCAGTGCTTCTTCCTCATCCTTGTATTGCTCTTCCAGAGTTTCCATAAGGTGGCCGACTACGTACATGGCTATTTCGGCATCCAGCTTACTGTGCTTCTCCCGGAAAGCTACTTCAGCCTTGCGGATTTCCTTGATGGCATCATTCATCTCTTTCTGCAACTGGTCGCTTTTCTCCCTGAGGGCCTTCTTTTTGTCTTCAGGAAGCTGACTGAGCTCCTCCTGTGACATGGGCTGGCCCTCTTCGGTGCCGGGAACAATCACCATTCCTACTTGGGAGAATTGGAGAATGAACCCCTCCTCTTTCGCTCTTTGGGAGAGCGCGTCGATGATATCACGCCTCTTGCTTTCAAATGCTTGATGGACTTCGGCCTCTTTGGCACTGTAGTCCTCGCTGTCAAAAACCTCGGGTATTTTTTCCTGGAGCGTTTGCACGAACTGCTCCATGCTTTTTTTCAAATCTTTCCCGCGCCCGGCCGACAGACTGATACATTTTGGGCTATCAGGCTCTTTGAAATTGTAGACATAACACGAATCAGGAGGGGTCGGTTCCTCTTTGGCTGTCTTTTCAAGAAAGGTCCTGGCAATATACGTCAGTCCCGTCTTGGGCTGTCCCGCCACGAAAATATTGTAATCGATATCTTGCATGCCCATGCCGAATTTGAGCGCTTCAATGGCCCGCTCCTGAGCCACCACTCCTTCCTCGGGGGCACAGAGTTTTTCGGTGGTATCAAAACCGAGAGACTCAGGATCAATGCGAGTGTAGAGCTGATCAACCGGCACTTCTTTGAACTTCTTGGCCATTACTTCCCTCCTTGAGGTATCAGTAAGTGCGAACGCGATCTAACTATCATAGCGAAGTCAGTATACATTGTATTCCTACTCAGAAAAATACCACAGTTCCGCTATACATTATGTCCAGTCCTAATTTTAATAATGAAGATAGGGAAGAGGAACCCCAAACCCCGATGGCCGTCGATCAGGAGCCAATTAGATTTAACCCATAACCTCAAGTACCACCCTCTTCTTTTGACTGGCACCGGCAGCATTGACTATGGTACGGATGGCGTTAATGGTGCGTCCCTCTTTGCCGATAACTTTGCCAATGTCTTCCTTGGCAACCGACAGCTCAATAATGGTGGTGTTGCGGCCAGTTCTCTCGGCTATCACAATTTGATCAGTATCGTCAACCAGGGCTTTGACAATGTATTCCACCAGCGTCTTCATCGACCTTTCCTCTAGTGCTTCCACGGCTCGCCCTTTCAGATTCTCACCGGTTTGTTACCTCATTCAAGCACGAATATACGGTGGATCGTGAACAACTTTGTCCGTCAGCCAATTCTTATAAGCACGTCCCTCCTAACATTTCGGATTGGGGATCTCGGATTTCGGATTGAAATTAATAAAGCTTAAATAAAGGACTTATTTCGAATTCCGCAATCCGCATTCCTAAGTCTAAAATCGCCGGGGGCCCTCCTCCTGCCAAGGCCAGAGCTTCTCCAGGTTTTCCAGGCTCACCCAGAGCGTCGCCTCTTCATGCGGCTCGAGAGTAACCACGGGTCTCTTTTCTTGATCGTGCAAGTACTGAAATAGCTCCTTAAATGGTGCTGTGCCGCTGCCGATGGGACCGTGGCTGTCGCTATGGCCGTTGTTGTCATGAAGGTGAACCTCTTTGAGATGGGGACCCAAAGCGTCAAGCCATTCCGCTAAGGCAACTTCCCCGAAAACGTTCATATGACCCATATCCAGGCAGAAACCGAGATTTTCTGAGTCCATCTTTTCTATGAGTGTAAGGATCATCTCCGGCGTTTGCTCATAAACGTTTTCAAGGTGGATCACCACCCCCATCTCTTCGGCCTGCCGAATGAGAGGTTCCCAGGTGGCCAAGCTTCCGGACAACCACTCTGCACGGTGTGCGTGATAACGACGTTCATCATAACCCGCATGAAACACTACGCTAAGCGGGCGGAAAAGGGGAACCAGTTCCATGGTCCGTTGCAGCCGCCGGGCGGTAACTGCCCGAATTTGTTCATCGATACCCCCGGGAGCAAGGTCCATAAATGGTCCGTGGAAAGTAGTGGTTCTACCGCAATCTGCAATGAGGCGGGCCACTTTTGCCATGCCCTCCTCGCTGAATGTTTCCAGGGCATGAGCATCAAAGCCTATCTCCGGGTTTATGCCATAGTTAAGAAATGACTCTAGGTATCGGTCTACCAGTTGCCGGTAAGGTGCGTTCACCTGCACTTGATCCAACAATCTGCCATAACGCCTCTTTGGGGCAAGGATTTGATCTCCCACTGTCTTTTAGCCCGCATTATTCACGAATTCTGTAGCTTCGTAAATAAGCGCCTGCAATAAAGCATCTCTGCTTTCTTGCAGGCTTCGACGCGGTGTTTCGCACCTTGCTCAGGGCTAACCCTGAGCGGAGGCCTGTAGGGCCGGAGTCGAAGCCCGAAGGGCGGATAATTCATGAGGCCGCAAACGCCTCATGAATTATCAGGGTAAGCTTCCTACACTCATGGCGTCAGGCACACTTTCACTGCCGGCATTCCATCAATCCACCGCTGGTCTTCTTTGGATTATGCTATGACTATTAAAACAGAGCTGCCACGCAAAATTCGGCGACTCAATCGTCCCTGAAGCAGAACTTTTGATAGTGTATGAAGACAAGTTCCTGTATAGTGCGTCCTTCCAAGCATTCTAGCGAAAGGTTTCCCGGAAATCCAGCAAAAACAATTTTACCTTTCACCCCCGCAGGGCTAAGGTTGCAAGGTGTCCAAGCAATGGAGTAATACCTATTGCAGATTGTAGATTTAAGAAGGTGCGTAGACACTATGAAACAATACGTGATCGACCAATTGCGAGAAGGGGATTTTCTAAAGCTGGAAGATTATTTCAACGGCAATTCAGAGGCTGGCGATCTACCAGGGATTTACTGGGTCCTCGTGCCTGAATCGCTTTATGGAGAGCTGCAGTTAGAACACATAGACTGTCAGCCTTACTATTTCGCCGTCAATCTGAACCACCAGTCCGTGAGCTTCGAACTGTTAATTCGCACCCGAGCTCGTCTCCGCTGTGGGTGCATTCAGTATGCTAACAAAAACCAGCGCGACTATATTCTGGAGTACGCAGACGGGCTTTTTGAGAAGCTCGAACTCAAGACTTAGTAAGCAGAAAGAACTGATACGCCGGAGTCACGAGCCGAAAACCATGTGGCGCACGGTACACCAAGTCATTGGGCCACTGAACGTGGCCGTCATTACGCTACGCTGTCAATATGCCTGCGGCGTCATTTATGGTCATTAGGTCAATTATTCGCGCTCGCTGCGCTCCGCTCAGCCCCGCACCGCAAGCGGCATCTACGACAAGCGGGTTCCCAGTTTCGCTACGCTGTCCATTCATAGTTAACTGTCATTGTAGCGTTGAGACAACTTAATGACGGCCGTAAGGCCTAGTGACGGGCGCAGCCCTAATGACAGCGAAGCGCACTGGCGCAGAGCGAAATGAC
>PPDG01000222.1 GCA_002899795.1 Desulfobacteraceae bacterium
AAACATATGAAGACTTGGTGCGAGGCGAGCGACTACCCGACTTTCTCAACTGACGAGTTTCCATGAGTGCATCAATCGACTTCTATAAGATGAGTGGCAGCGGCAACGACTTCATCCTCGTTGACAACCGCACCAACACAATAGCGCCGGAAATAGCTCCAAAACTCGCCCGCAGCCTTTGTCGGCGAAAGGTCTCGGTGGGTGCTGATGGCCTCATTCTGATTGAGAATGACCAGGAGGTGGACTTCAGCTGGCGCTTTTACAACGCGGACGGAAGCAGCGCGGAAATGTGTGGCAACGGTGGACGCTGCGTGGCAAGGCTTGCCAACATGCTCGGCATTTGTGGTCCCAGTCTTTCCTTCAGAACCCTCGCCGGAATCATCGGTGCCGAAGTCTCTGGCAGCCGAGTGAAACTGCAGATGACGGCACCCTACGATTTACGGCTGAATCAGGAGCTTGAACTGAACGGCCGCAGGGTAACAGGCCACTTCGTTAACACCGGGGTGCCCCATACGATTTTTGTTCTGGACAATCCGGAGGATCTGGAAAAACAGGACGTGTTGGGTCAGGGGCGGGAGGTCCGCTATCACTCCCACTTTGCCCCCGCAGGAACCAATGTTAACTTCGTTGCTCTGCTGGGGGAGAGGGCCATGGCCATTAGGACCTATGAACGGGGGGTGGAAGACGAGACTCTCGCCTGTGGAACGGGGGCTACAGCGGTGGCTGTGGTTGGAGCTGTCGAGGGGATAGTCGAAGCACCTGTTGATGTTCATACCAGAAGCGGGGAGACTCTTACCATCTATTTTGATGCTGACGGAGAACTTCCAGAAGAGGTATATATGGAAGGAGAGGCCACGGTAATTTACCAGGGCCAGCTCTGGGCAGAGGCTGTGGAATTTGCAGTATAGAGTCAATTTTCCATCGTCTGTTGTCGGCAAATCAAGGTAGATCTTACGATGCATAAGCGAGCGTTCAAATAGAGAGTAGCAAATAGCGTTTGTCGACAGTCCAGAAGTTAGCAATAGAGGACAAGCCTCAACGGACAAAAAAGAGAAGGAGGTTGTCATGTTTACCGGAGTATTGCCCGCCATTGTCACCCCTTTTAAGAACGGTGGAGTGGACGAGGAAGGGTTGCGTCAGCTGATCGAGTTTCATCTCGAGAACGGTGTCCATGGTATCGTGCCTTGTGGTACCACCGGCGAGTCGGCCACGCTCTCGCACGATGAGCACGAGCGCGTGGTGGAAATAACGGTGGAGCAGGTGAACGGCCGGGTTCCAGTCGTAGCCGGGACCGGTTCCAACAACACCGCAGAAGCCGTAAGACTGACCGCTCACGCCAAGAAGGCTGGGGCAGATGGGGTGTTGATGATAAGCCCGTACTACAACAAGCCCACCCAGGAAGGGATATACCAGCACTACAAGAAAGTGGCCGAAGAGGTTGATATTCCCATCATCGTTTACAACATCCCCGGGCGAACGGCCAGCAACATCGAGCCGACCACCTTTGCTCGACTTGCAGAGATGAAGAATATAGTCGGGGTCAAAGAGGCCAGCGGCTCCATGAAACAGATCACCGAGATCATTCGGCTCTGTGGTGATGAGTTCACTGTTGTCTCCGGTGAGGACTTTCTTACCTATCCGCTCATGGCTGTGGGCGGCAAAGGGGTCATTTGTGTAGTGGCCAACATTGTGCCGCGAGACATGGCTGACCTGTGCAATCTACTTTTGGCCGGCGATTTTGACCAGGCCCGTGGGCTCTACTATCGTCTTCTTCCTCTGTGTCATTCCATGTTCGTTGAGACCAACCCGGCGCCGGTAAAGGCAGCCCTGGCGATGATGGGCAAAATCTCTTCTGCGGAAGTGCGTTTACCTCTGGCTCCCATGTCGGAGGCCAACCTGGGCAAGCTACGCAAAGAACTCGAAGCCTACGGAATATTGTAGTCTGCCTATGGCAGACCGCACAGCACACAGCGCGAGATGACGCGGCGACACGGGGTTAGGGCTGAGACCAGTTCGACATCACCGCGTCTCCGCATCAATGTTTCTCCGCGTCCTTCTTCGGAGAGTGGGGGTAATAACTAATGATAAGAGCAATAGTCGCGGGAGCAGCGGGTAGAATGGGTGGCCGCATAATTCACACTATTGCGGCCACAGAGGGAATTTCACTTGCCGCCGCTTTTGAGCGGGCTGACCATCCTTCGGTGGGCTCCGACGTTGGTGAAGTGGTCGGACTGGGGTCAATGGGGATGAAGATTGCACCCGATCTGAATTCAGTTCTTGAAGCGGGGGATGTGATAGTTGACTTTACTCACCATGAGGCATCTGTGGAACACCTTCGTACAGCGGCGGCGGCAAAGAAACCCATGGTTATCGGCACCACTGGCTTCACGGCTGAGGAGATGGAGACCATAGGGGCGTTGGCCGTTGAAATACCTTGTGTTCAGGCGCCCAACATGAGCATGGGCGTAAATCTGATGTTCAAGGTGGTGGAAGATATGGCCAGGGCCCTGGGTGACGGGTTTGATGTCGAGATCATAGAGGCCCACCATCACCACAAAAAGGATGCTCCGAGCGGAACGGCGGTTAAGCTGGCCCAGAATTTGGCGGGGGCTTTGGGACGAGAGCTCGAGAAAGTGGGCGTATACGAACGGCACGGAATCATCGGCGAGCGGCGACCGGAGGAAATCGGCATCCAGACAATTCGCGGTGGTGATATTGTCGGAGAACACACCGTACTTTTTGCTGGAGTGGGTGAACGGCTTGAACTGACGCACAGAGCCCATAGCCGGGATAATTTCGCCCGCGGTGGAGTGAAAGCTGCGATATGGGTGGTGAGCCAAGCCCCTGGTCTCTACGACATGCAGCATGTGCTTGGGATAAAATAAGAAGCATTCAGCGTTCAGCCGTCAGCAATCAATTTGCTGCTGAAAGCTGACAGCTGATGGCTGACAGCTGTAACTATGAAAACACACGACGCTTACATTGGCTTAGGTTCAAATCTTGGAAATCGATTGGAAAGTTGCCGAAAGGCCATTGAAGCTCTGGCGGCTCTGCCCACGTGCACGGTGCTTCAAACCTCGTCATTCTATGAGACTACCCCGGTGGGCCTGGTGGAACAAGCTGCCTTTATTAACGGAGTTGTCTTACTGGAAACAGCAAAAGATGCCCATTGGCTCTTACGCCAGATGCTGGCAATCGAGAACACCTTTGGGAGAATTCGCACTCTCAAATGGGGACCGCGATCCATTGACCTTGACCTGTTGATTTTTGACGACTTGATAATCGATTTGCCGGACCTGTCGGTTCCCCATCCTCTCCTCCATGAGCGGCGCTTTGTCTTGGAACCCCTCAACGAAATTGCACCTGACCTCCGCCATCCTTGCATGGATAAAACCGTTGCCGCACTCCTGGGTGACCTGGAAGACGGCCATCAGCGGGTGGAGGTAGTTGTTAGCTGATGATACGTCTTGCTATCTTCGTTTTTCTTGTCATTGTGGTTTACAAGCTACTGGGTGGTTTGATAAAAGGTGTGAGTGTTTCGAGCAGGCCGGAGGTGCCTGCGGGCAAGAGTACGGCGGAGTTGGTCCAAGACCCTCAGTGCGGCGCCTACATTCTCCCAGCCCAGGGAGTGGAGGCTCGAGTAGCCGGCCAGACCTACCATTTCTGCAGTGAGAGCTGTAGGGATCAGTTCCTTCTGGAACACTCGGACAGCGTCGATTAAGAGATTACTCAAGCTTGCACGCAGATGCACTGATCTAAATAAGTCCTAAATCTGAATAAGCAAAATTAGAAACAATTTCAAATTTCCGATGTGGGACCTGAGATGTGGGATTGAAGACGGTAGTTGGCAAGTGAAGGATCTCACACCAGGCATCGCACATCGATCCTACAGGGGGAATAATACTTGCATTGGAAGATTATTGGCCTCGTACGCGGTAACTTTTCAGCAAGCCAGAAATCAGGGGGCTGGTCCAGTGCAATAAGAGGGATATTGTCGTATTTTCCCGGTCTTCACTTGGACCTGGGCAACCGTAATGCTGGAAGAGGAGGTTGTGAATGAAGTTTTTCATTGACACTGCGAATCTTGATGAGATTAGGGAGGCCAAAGAACTGGGTATGATCTATGGAGTGACGACCAACCCCTCGTTGGTAGCCAAGGAAGGCTGCCAGAATAGAGAAGACTTCAAAAAACTTATCCATGAGATTTGTGAAGTTGTCCAGGGGCCCGTGAGCGCCGAGGTAGTGAGCATCGATGCATATGGCATGGTGAAGGAGGCCAGGGAACTTGCTAAAATTCATGAGCACGTGGTGGTGAAAATTCCAATGATCACCGACGGGCTCAAAGCGACACTGCAGTTGACCGCAGAGTCCATCAAAACCAATGTCACTCTGGTTTTTTCCCCTCTGCAGGCCCTGCTGGCAGCCAAGGCGGGCGCTACGTATGTGAGCCCTTTCGTTGGCCGGTTGGATGATATCTCCCACACCGGGATGGAGCTGGTAGCTCAGATTCTCGAAATCTACCAAAATTACATATTCGAGACCGAGGTCCTGGTAGCCAGCATCAGGAACCCTCTACACGTGCTTGAGGCGGCCCAGATGGGGGCCGATGTGGCCACCATCCCATTCAAGGTGATCGGACAGCTTGCAAAGCATCCACTCACCGACATTGGTATGAAGCAGTTTTTGGACGACTGGAAACGGGTGGAATCCACCTGATCAAGAGCTGACGGTCATAGCAGCGGACAGACGAATCGATGGCAAACTACATGGATTGGCTGTTTAGAAGGGCCGTGTTACCATGGCTTCTGCTGTTGGTGTTGCTCGGTGCAATTGTCAAGCCGGCTCTGGCAGATATCTACCGGTACGTGGATGAAGATGGAGTAATTCACTTTTCCAACGTACCGACGCACTACCGATTTCGTCTTTACATTAGCGAGACCAAGCTAGACTACAGAGCCTACTTCGATCGTTATGACCGAATCATAACCCGGGCCGCTCGCAAGCACGGCGTGGACAACACCCTGGTAAAAGCGGTGATTAGAGCTGAGTCTGACTTTGATAGGAATGCGGTTTCAAAAAAGGGAGCCCAGGGATTGATGCAGCTGATGCCTGAGACTGCCAAGGATCTGGCGGTCAAGGACTCTTTTGATCCACATGAGAATATCAACGCAGGTGTGCGGTACTTGAAGAGGCAGTTGAACAACTTTGAGAACAATGTGCCGCTGGCTCTGGCAGCGTATAATGCCGGAGAGAACGCCGTGCGCAGATACGGAAGGATTCCACCCTATAAAGAGACCCGAACATTTGTCGATCGGGTTCTACGTTACTGGGACGAGTTCAGCCTTAATAAGCAGAGTAAACCCTGACATCTTTTCAGTTTCTTCATGTTATACTCCAATAACTGGGCTATTTTGTCACGCGCGCCCACAGTAGCGCCATAACGGAATACGGATGAAAACATGATTGACAAAGGCAAAAAAAGCATCTTTAATCTCCCGAATACCTTGAGCTTTTTCAGGATTGGCTGTATCCCTCTGCTCGTGGTCCTCTTGTTCTTTCCTCACAAAACTACCAGCTTCTTTGCAGCTCTGGTTTTTGGCCTGGCCTCTATTTCTGATCTCCTTGATGGCTTTGTTGCGCGGCGTCACCAGATGGTCACAACGTTTGGTCAGTTCCTTGATCCCTTGGCCGACAAGCTGCTAGTGTCTGCGGCCCTGATCATGTTGATTCCTCTCGGTCGGGTACCGGCGTGGATGGTGCTAGTGATCATTGGGAGGGAGCTGGCAATCATGGGACTGCGCTCCGTAGCTGGCTCAGAAGGCAAGGTGATCACTGCCGACCATCTTGGTAAACAGAAGATGGTTTTGCAGACAGTGGCGATTCTCGGTTTACTGCTGCACTACGACTACTACGGGGTCAATTTCCACGCGGTTGGTATGTTTTTCTTGTGGCTGGCTGTCATCATGACACTCTGGTCGGGATTCAATTATTTTCGCAACTTCTGGCACGTCCTCGAAGAGAACGACTCCGATTCAGCTGGCAGCTAGCAGCAGAGCTCAGCTCTCATCGAGCTTCGCGTCATGTGCCTTCGGCGTCATTAGGTCACTACGCTTCGCTGTCATTTGTTGTAAGAGGTAGAGGAAAGAA
Source organism: Desulfobacteraceae bacterium (assembly GCA_002899795.1). Classification (GTDB taxonomy): domain Bacteria; phylum Desulfobacterota; class Syntrophobacteria; order BM002; family BM002; genus BM002. The sequence goes on from PPDG01000222.1 coordinate 6,148, forward strand.
GACATAAGAAAGAGATTCACCTGTGGGAGCGGCTTTCCCCGTCCTGAGCCTGCCTGCCCTGCCTGTCCCGGGCATAGTCCCGGGGAGTTCATCGAATGGGTCGAAGGGCTTACCTCTTACTGCTATGAAGCCTTGCCGACAATTCTCTGCCAGTAATACTTAAGACGGTAAGGCGCCAGGCTAATGAGCACGCAGGCCATGAAGCCTATGGGGTGCTTGAGGGCCCCGGCGACATTTGCCCTGATCTCCCGCCAGAACCACCATCCTGCTTTATCCTCCAGATGATAGAGTTCATGAAAGGTCACGAACTTTTTGACACTGCTTGGCAGGTCCTCTCTAACATAGACTATTTGTCTGGAAGGCTGCGCATAGCCATATCTAGGATAAAGTTCCTCCCTGGGGAGATAGACTATTTGCGGCATAATGTTAACATCCCGAGTTAAATCTAGCAGGCAGCTGGCAGCAGTGCTTAGCTCTCATCGAGCTTCGCGTCATATGCCTTCGGCGTCATTAGGTCAGTACGCTGCGGCAGTCTGCTGGAGTTATGGAGTGGTGGAGTAATGGAGTAATGAGAAAACCAATTCAAGTTAAATCTGGGCTCTTGTTTTTACCAACACTCCAATACTCCAATGCTCCAGTACTCCAAAATCTTTAGGCATCTTTACAGGCAAAACCATGGAACTCTGACCTACTCCAAAGAACTAGGTTTCTTAGATTCAACTAAGCCGCTTTTTGCATGGATTCGGAGTGTGTCCGCTGGTCGGTAAAATTAATTCTGCCGCCGATGTGCGGTTTGATGGTGCCTCCGAGATGTTCTATGTACTTGATGAGGACATCTCTCAGGGACGCAGAAGAATCATACCTATGCAAAGCGTTTAATAACATCCTGTACCCATCACCCCCGGCAGCCAGGTATGAGTTGGTGGCAACCTTATAAGTCCTGCCTGGATTAAAGGGCTCGCCATTTATCATGATCTTTTCGTACTTCTTGGTCAGAGTATTTAAGGTAATGGACAACCCTGCTGATACCTGTGGGAAGCCTCCTTGACCGCTGGATATGGAGGCCATGAAATCAAAGAGGGATCGGACGGTAACACCGTCCAGGGTCAGCACAACCACCGAATTGTCAAAAGGAAGGATCTCATGCATTGAGCGCTGGGTGATTGGTCCCTTTGGGAGGTCTGTCCGAATACCCCCTCCGTTTTGCAGGGCAAAATCTACCTCCATGTATTTTGTGTACCAGAGCATGGAGTCAGCCACTAGGTTACCCAGGGCCGTCTCCCTTTTTCTCACGCCTTTGTAAAAGAACGTTTCTTGGGCTTGTCCTACCACTTTGGAGAGAAGGGAATTCACCTTGTCAACGTAGGGTTTCATTAATCTCACTAGTTCCGGATCTTCGGGGATATCCTCGCCGATGACATGATACACCACGGCTCCATCCGGTTTTTTCTCGACTTCCTTGAGGTTGACGGGAATGGCTTCGAATTTGTACTCGATTACTCTTTTCTTCTGAATAAACAGATCAACCCTGCCGAGAACAAGTCCCCACTTCCACGCCTGTACTATGAGTGTCTTGTGACCCGATTCAGGATCTGTCATCACAATAGGGGCGTCGAGCTTGGTGTGGCTGTGGCCATCCACAATGAGATCAATGCCGTTCACCTCTGAAGCCAATCTCTTCGAGCCCAATTCAGTGGAGTTGTATGTGCCCATGTGCGCCAGGGCGATTACAACGTCCGCCTGTTTCCTCAATTCTGGGACAAGCTGTTTCGCAACCTCAACTTCGTCCTGGAAAACAAGGCTTCTGATATTCTCCTGGTGGGCAACGAATTCAGTTTCCTTGGTGGTCAGTCCAAAGATGGCCACCTTGAAGCCGTCAAATTCTTTTATGATGTAGGGGAGGGTCAATAATTCCCCTTGTTTCGTCCTGACGTTGGCGGAAAGGAAGGGAAAGTCCGCCAGTTTCATCTGTTCCCTCAACACACCCAGTGCATTATCGAACTCATGATTCCCTATTGCCATGGCGTCGTAGCCAATGTAGTTGTAGCCTTCGATATCCGGTCTCGCCTTGAAGAGGTTGGACTCGGGCCTGCCAGTATTTATATCACCCGCATCCAGCACCAGAACGTTCTTGCTCTGCCCCCGTATGCGTTTAACAATTGTTGCCCTGGCGCCAAGTCCGCCGACATCAGGTGCCGGGTCTTTGAAGAACTTTACCGGGTGCCCATGGGTATCATTGGTATGGAGTACCACAAGGTGATGGACTGGAGAACCACTGGGTGGTCCGGCCTCTTTCATTGAGCTGCAGGCGAGAAGAAGTCCAACCAGTACCGCAGCGGTAAGATTTACAAGTCTCTTTGTGCTTGCTTTCATCACCCTATCCTCATAAGCGAAGTACGGTGGATATTAAACGGTAAGCAGTAAAGAGTAAAGGAGGTAGATTGGGGAATTCAGATTGCGGATTGCGGATTTGAAAAGACACGGATCAGCAGGCAGGTTGGTTAATTAGAAAATTAGAGAATTAGAAAATTAGTCAAAGAGGTTAGTCATTCACAGATTGCCGTGTACTAATCAACTAATTAATTAGTGTCCATTCGGAAACTGCGTTTATGGGTGTCATTCTGAGGAGCAAAGCGACGAAGAATCTCATAGTTGCTGGATCCGCAGAGATTCTTCGCGGAGTTTATCCTGAGCCAGCCGAAGGGCTCAGAATGACATGGAGGGGTTTCCGGATGGAAACTAACTAATTGACTAATTAACGACTTTAGAGATATCAGCTCTTCGTCAAGAAATCGGTTGCTGGTTTGATATACTGGCTATTGGAGACCAAAAAAATCGTGTCCCATTCCTTTAGATCATGATCTCCTCGTGGAATACAAAATATATCACTATCCTCATGATAGATGCCTACAAACACACATTCTTTAGGGAAACCTCTCTGCTCGGTGATCTCTCTGACAGTCATGCCGATGCTTTTCGCACCCGGTGGTACCTCCACCGCATATATTTCCGCCTTTCCACCACCCAACGGCATAATACTTTTGACGTTTGGCTGTTCTATTTCCATCATAAGTTGGTGGAGCAAGAGATCGGTCAGACTGATGATAGTTGTGACGCCAGCAGATTTGTAGGCCGGTGCGTACTCGGGTTTTCTCAAAAGGGCAATAATGGACTTAACGCCCAGGCTCTTCGCCAAAGCAGAAATCGCAATGTTGTCAGAATCATATCGAACAAGACACAAGACGACATCCGCATTCTGCATGCCCGACTTTTGCAATATTTTGATGTCAGTCGCACTGCCGTGGATGGTCATGGCTCCGGTTTCGGCATAGACCTCCTCACAGACTTCCCGGTCTACATCGATCACCACCACATCATGCTTCTTTGCCACGAGCATCTTCAAAAGCAGATACCCAGTTACGCCCGCACCTGCAACGATGATACGCATTTTCTTCACTCCTTAAGGAGAGGACCCACTCCTAAATAAGGTGATTCCAACCTAGACTCCAGTACCGCAAGGGTAGATTACTGGAACATTAGAGTATCAGAAATTCCAAATCACAAATCACAAATATCAAACAAATCACAATGACCAAAATGCGAAATTCCAAACCTGTTTTGGTCATTGAATATTTGAATTTGAGATTTGTTTGGGATTTGGTGCTTGGAACTTGATATTTTACAATGCTTTGCCACTTCATTATTCTAAACCTTAAACCCTACGATCTCCAGGCTTTCAGGCTGAAAAGCAGAAGCACAGGTAAAATCTCCAGCCGACCTGCCAACATGCCAAGTATGTAAACTACCTTGATGAGCGGATGCAACTGCCCCATCTCTGCAACCGGGATGTAGCAGGGGCCGATGTTGCCCAAAGCGCTGAACATTCCGGACAATGCCGCGTAGCCGTTATGGTGCGACAAATATTCGGTTACCCCGCCTCCAAAAATGAGCAAAACCATCCACATGAAGAAAAGTCCGCCTACCCTTTGGATTTCATCAAGCTCAACAAGCCCACCATCAATGATGACCGAATTGATGGCCCGCGGCGGCACCCGTAACCGATACACTTCTCTCCGAATCAGTTTCCCCATGATGGCAATGCGCAGCACCTTGATACCCCCGCCGGTGGAGCCCACACATCCACCAATGACCATCATTACCAGAAAAAACTGACGGGCTGCCTCACCGAAAAAGGGGGTATTGATGTCTCGCGTTCCGAAGCCGGTGGTGGTAAGGATGGAGACCACCTGAAATAGCACGAGCCGAAAGTCTTCTTCAAGTCGCCGCCAGAAGTCGAGGCTGGTCGCAGAAATATGCGTAAGAGGCGCAACCCGGACAAACCTTTCGAAGAGAATCAAGGCAACGAATATGCCGATGAAGCTCCACCAGTAGCGGGCCTCGATGTTGTCAAACCAGGCTTTCCAACTCCCCTTCAACACACGATAATGGATCACAAAACTGGTGCCGCCCATCAACATACCCAGGGTAATGACGTAGTCAAACCAGACATAGTTTGGATATCCTGACAACCGGTAGTATTCAATGCTGGCGTCATGCGGGGAAAACCCTCCTGTTGACAGGGTGGTGAAACTGTGACAAATGCTGTCAAATAAAGGCATCCCCAGAGCAAATAGTGCCAGAGCTATAAAGCAGGTGAATCCTGCGTATATGCTGAACAGAACTCTTATGGTATTTGCCAGACCGGGAACCGGACGGTCCACATTGATCTTATGTCCCTCAGCACCAAAAAGCTTGTGCGGGCTTCCACCTCTAAAAGCAACCAGCATGAACATGGTGAGTATCCCCAGGCCTCCGACCCATTGTGTCATAGCACGCCAAAAAAGGATGCTTTTGGGCATTTGGTCAAGGCCGGTGAACATGGTGATACCTGTGGTGGTGAAGCCACTCATGGCCTCGAAAAATCCGTCCAGGTAAGTGCTGTGTATGCCAATCATAAAGGGCAGCGCCCCGATTGCTGAAAACCCAAGCCAGCCCACACTGCAAATCAAGGCAGAGTGAAGCCTGCTAAGGGGCCGGGCGCGGAGCACCTTGTGTAGGAAAATACCGAGGAAAAGGGAGAGCGCGGCAGGCAGCAGAAACGCCTCCAGCGTTTCCGGGCCCTGGTGAAATTCACCGTACATAAGCACCAGCACC
>PPDG01000357.1 GCA_002899795.1 Desulfobacteraceae bacterium
AAGGCCCGGACAGAACGGCTGGATCTCAAGCAGCTCAGTGGACTGTTTCCGCCGCTCAAAGACCTTGAACTGGCCGGGATCTTGGACATGAACATCGATTTCCACTATCCCCACGCCGATCCCGGGAAGAGCATGTTCAGTGGTACAGTGAAGACCAGCGGTATTGGTTTCCGACTGGCAGCTCAAGACCTTACCATTACAGAAGGTGATGGAGATATCCAGCTTGCTGGGAACACGGTAATACTAAAAGACATGACCTTGAAGGCAAATGATCAGAAGATGAGCCTGTCAGGACAAGTCACTAACTTTCGTGAGCCCACGGCACGGCTCCAGGCAAAATCGGCCAATCTGAATGTAGATCGTCTGCTTGTTCCCACCAAAAGCACAGGAACCGAGGCGAAGCCCAGCTCAAAGCCCCCAGCGGAAAAAGAAGGCACGCCAAAATCTGGAGAGCCGGCAAAGACCGAAGAGCCGGCAAAAAAGAAAGCTGGTAAATCTGAACTCCCCCCTCTCCTGCGCAAACTCACTGCGCAAGTGCAGGCCGAGGCGACCCGCGGACAGTACCGGGGGCAAGAATTTCAAAATTTTACCTTCAGGGCCGACTACGAGCGTGGGGTGCTCAAGAGCCACGAGTTTGATGTCCTCATTGGAGGTGGCCGCATCCAAACCAAAGGTTCTGCGGACCTGAGGAACCCGGAGCGAATCCCATTTACCGTTGAACCTGATATCAGTGCTGTCAGGTTGGAATCAATTGCCTCACTTCTCAATACTGATAAGATCTCTGTGCAGGCTCCCCTCACCATGACCGGCCGGCTGCAGGGCAGGACCGGGAGCAAAAAAGATCTGCTTGCCAGTCTGCGTGGGAATCTCGAGGCAGAGGCTGGCCCTGGTCGCATACCTGATATCGGCCCTGTTGGCAATACGCTCTTCAAAATACTCGCCTTTGTCAACCTTCAACAAATGTTTTCCGGAAAGAAGCTCGACGACATGGCCGAGAAAGGTATCCCTTTCGACTCCTTAACCTATCAGGCAACCTTTCAAGACGGCACCATGGACGTCAACAAGCTCCGGTTGTTGAGTCCAGCCTTACATCTGGACGCTGATGGCAATGTATACCTCGTGAAGCAACGGCTGGACATGAAGGCCCACATCGAACTTCTGGGCACCCTGGACAAAGTGCTCGACTTGGTGCCGGTCCTGGGGAAAGCTGCCGGAAAACTAACCAACGTCTATCTGCATCTTGAGGGGCACTTGGAAGACCCCAAGATCCGCGTCCGCCCCGCCAAGGGAATCACTGAAGCAGGAAAAAAGGGAACCCAGGACACCGGCAAGGCCGCGGAAGATGTGATCAAGGAGTTCGGCAAGGGACTCGAGAAAATATTCGGAAAATAGCACAAGGGATTTGAGATTGCGGATTGCGAAACTGGGAACCCGCCCGAAGGGTGGGAGTCCGAAGGACAATTGCGGATTTAAAAACTCAGAACCTCGCGGTGGTTTCGGGTGTCAGGTTTCAGGTGTCAGGAAAAGAACAAAAAAGCTGAAACGTGTTGGAGCGAAGCGGCAGCGGGGATCACGGAATCTTAGTCATTGTGATTTGTGATTTGGAATTTGAGATTTGTTTATAATTTGGTGCTGTTTTTTGTCTACTGTGGGTTCCGTGAACTCGTCCGCGCCCTTGGCCGCCGTGAGGTAATCGACATGTTTTTTCGGCGCAAGCCGGTTGTCTCATCCGCTAAGGTTACCTCTTAGAAACACTAGTTGACATACCGTTCACTTAGATGTACATTAAGATGTACATTTAAAAACGGAGGGTATCGAAATGGAAAAAATACCGATAAGCGAAGCAAGGAACAAGTTTATGAAACTCCCTGAGGAGGCCGCCAAACATAAAATCCTTGCCGTCACCAGAAGAAACAAGGAAGTCATGGCGGTCATGAGCTGGGAATTATATGAGGGCCTGCTAGAAACCTTAGAGGTTCTGTCTGATCCCAAACTTATGAATCATTTAAAAAAGGGCATAGAAGACGTCAAAGCCGGCAGGACCTATTCACTATCGGAAGCGTATGAAAGGCTGGGGTTGTGAAATACCGCATTCTCATCACCGACACCTGTCTTAGATTGATAGGAAAAATCCCTGACAAAAAAATCCAACGCTCAATTTTAGATCGCATTCAAAAGTTGTCTGACGAACCGGAAAAGCAAGGTAAAAAGCTGGTTAAAGATCTATCTGGATTCCTCTCGGTACATGCTGCAGGAAGATATAGAATCATATACAAAATTGATAAACGGACTGTGATCATTTATGTTCTTGCGGCCGGAATCAGAAAAGAAGGCGACAAGAAAGACATCTATAAGATTGCCAAGAAACTACTAGATGCAGGGCTTATGGATTAACCCTGCCTCTCCAGCCCCCCATCTCCCATAAGCGCTAATTTGTTTTTTCCCAGGAGGGATTAGAAAAAAAGAACATTGAATAAAAAAAGATGAAGAAACGGACATATGATTTGGAAGAAAGGCTGCTCGAATATTCGGTGCGAATCATAAAGATCAATGTAAATTCAAGTTGCCCAGTTTTCAATTTTAAGATTTGATACTCTCTTAAATTCCGATTCGTTATTGGTGATTAACACGGAATTCTGCGATAGTGCATGCGCGGCGATAAGCATATCAAGAGAACCAATCGGTGTCCCCTGTCTTTCTAAATGGGCACGAATAACACCGTAATGTTGCGCGGCGACATCATCGTAAGCCGAAATTTCAATCGGCGCAATGAATTGAGCTAATGCGAGCTTGTTTTGTTCTGGTTTAGCGCTTTTCATCACTCCGTATTCGAGTTCACTTAAGGTTATGGAAGAAACCCCGATTTCCGAAACCTGGGCCTGCCTGAAACGTTCTATTACGTTCTTGGGTTTCTGTTTGATAATGTAAATACAAATGTTCGTATCGAGCATGTATTTGATCATACGGAATCTCTTTTATCTTGAGTCGGTTGATCCCTGGTTTGCATAAAGTCATCTGTAAACTGATCAAGGCTGTTGATCAGAGGTGCCCATGGATCATCTTTCGGCAAAAGAATAACCATATTACCTATTTTTTTAATATAGACGTCTGTTCCGGAAAACCGGAATTCTTTTGGTAGACGCACCGCCTGGCTTCTGCCATTTATGAAAATACGAGCTGTTTGCATCTTGAACCTCCGTTTATTATTGATAGATACCGCAGTATATATCATTCAAAAGTAACCTGTCAACAATAGAGCTTTCAGGTTTCAGGACGGATGGAGGTGTCAGGGGTAATTGAGGTACCAGGTTTCCCGCCTTCGCCTCAAGGGCTTCGGCGCGGCAAGCAGGTGTCAGGGTTTGAGGATTGGCTCAATGTTCAGTCGCTGGTAGGCAGGAACCAGCTAAGGCAAAACGGCTACTCTTGCAAGGTCAGAATTTCGATTTTTAGCCCTTCAATCCTCTCAAAATGTCTCATGTTACGGGTAGCCACTGAAAACCCAAGGGAGAGAGCGGTAGAGCCAATGATGAGGTCGTGGGCACCGATCTGAATACCTTTCTTGCTTAAGTCAGACCATAGTTCTGCGTATATTCTAGCAATGGAAGTCTCAAAAGCATATATTGGAAACAACTCGATTATCTTCTCAACGTAAGCACTTCTTTTCAAACGTCTCTTTGTTGAATCCGCCCGGTGCAAACCGTGTAGGAGTTCAGCAACGGTGATAACACTGATCCCAAAAATCTCTTCTTCGCGATCCTCTGTAAGCTTGTCGATTTCAGCTTTCCGCCTCTCTGCTTCAATAAGAACACTTGTATCGAGGATTACTCCCATAGATCCCCCATTACCACCGGAGGTTGATCTTTCCGGATATCTTCAAGATCCGCCGCAAAGGCATCCAGTTCTTCATCTAGTCTTGGCAGTTTTTTCAATAAACCTTTGAGTTCTCCCAGCGTCTTGAAGTCTGCTTTTTCATCGATGGGCTTCATGGAAGCGACCGCTTTTCCGCCCCTTTCAATAATGTAGTGAACCCCTTTGAATTTTATGGTGTTTAATACTTCTGAAAAATCTCTTACAGCCCGGGTTGCGGATATACGCTTTTCCATTCACAAACCTCCATGTATAATATGATAATCATATTTTACATATTCATTGCATTTTGTCAATATGAATGTTGCTTAGCCCCCTATGGGCTCGCCACCCTTTCGGGTTGGCTCATGGACCAAAGCCCCCCGGCTTCGGGGGGGATGCTTTACTCAACAAGGGCCGTATTCCTTGAAATCCCAAGATAAGTCGCTTATTATTATTCGATAACTTTTATTGCAAACTTTATCCCGCCCCTTGGCGCCAATGAACTGCGAGTGATTCTTTGGCTCAATTTGTACAAACCGTCCGATCAAAAGTTTTATGCTGGTTCAGAAAGATTAACGTCAGCTTGATACGATCACACACAGCATAGGAGCTGCAGCGTGAACTTCTTCATCAGGCGTCCCATTTTTGCCATGTCCATTGCACTGGTTATGATTTTGGCCGGCGCCATCTCTATGCTAGTCCTGCCCATCTCCCAGTATCCGCCCCTGGTGCCGCCCCAGGTGCAGGTTTCCACCCAGTACATCGGCGCCGGGGCCGATGTGGTCGCCAGTACGGTGACCGCCCCCCTAGAAGAAAAGATCAACGGGGCGGCGGGCATGATCTACATGTCCTCCACCAGCACCGACAACGGGGATGCGGCCATCACCGTCACTTTCGATGTGGGTTTCGACCAGGATATCGGCCAAATGGAGCTCCTGACCCGTAGCAACGAGGCCTTGTCTGAACTGCCGCCCGAGGTGAACCAGGTCGGGCTCACCATCCAAAAGCATTCGTCCAACATGCTGCTGGCGGTCAATCTGATCTCCCCCAATGGGGCTTACGATGCGCGTTTTCTGCAAAATTACGCCGATATTCACATCACCGATGCCCTGTCCCGGATCCCGGGGGTGGCCGAGATCGAGAATTTCGGCCTGAGCAAATACGCCATGCGGATCTGGCTCGATCCTGCCCGGCTGACCAATCTGGGGCTTACAGCCATGGACGTGGAAAATGCGATCCAGGAGCAGAACCAGCAGGTGGCCACCGGCAAGGTCGGACAGGCCCCGGCGCCCGCCGGTCAGGCCTTCCAGTACCAGCTCAACACCCTGGGACGTCTAGAGCAGGTCTCCCAATTCGAGGACATCATTGTCCGGGCCAATCCCGACGGCTCGGTGGTGCACATCCGGGATGTGGCCCGGGTGGAACTGGGCGCGGAAGAGTATGACTGGAATACGAAGATCAGCGGCAAACCCACGGCCACCATCATTGTCTTTCAGCTGGCGGAGGCCAACGGGCTCCAGATAAAAGCGGCGGTCACCGCAACCATGAACAAGCTGGCCAAGCACTTTCCCGACGACATGCAGTGGGTCATGCGCTATGACACCACCCTGTTTATCACCGAGTCGATCAAGGAAGTCATCGTCACCCTGTTCGAGGCGGTGGCCCTGGTGGTGCTGGTGGTGTTCGTATTTCTGCAAAATTTTTGGGCGGTGCTGATTCCCACCATTGCTGTTCCGGTGTCCCTCATCGGCGCCTTTGCCTTCATGAAAATCTTCGGATTTTCCATCAATTCCCTCAGCATGCTGGGCATGGTTCTGGCGGTGGCCCTGGTGGTGGACGATGCCATCGTGGTGGTGGAAAACGTCATGCGCAAGCTGGAGGAGGGCGGGAAGAACGACATCAAGGAGATCACGGCCGAAGCCGTCAACGAGGTGCGCGGCCCCATTGTCGCCACCACCCTGGTGCTCATGGCCGTGTTCGTGCCGGTGGCATTTATCCCCGGTATGACCGGGATGCTCTACAATCAGTTTGCCCTGACCATTGCCATGGCCGTGGGCCTCTCCGGCTTCAACTCCCTGACCCTGAGCCCGGCCCTGTGCGCGGTCTTTCTGCGGCCTGGATCCGGCAAGACCAACGCCTTTTTCCGGGCCTTCAACAAGGGTTTCGACAAATTGGCCAGCGGTTACGCCGCCACTGTAAAGGTCATGGCCGGCAAGTTGTACCTGGTCTTTGCCGTTTTCGCCGGACTGTGCCTTTTGACCGTATTCTGTTTTCGGGCGATACCCGGAGGCTTTGTGCCGGAGGAGGATCAGGGCTATTTTCTGGCGCTGGTGGAGTTGCGCGACGCCGCCACCATCGAGCGCACCAAGTCCGTGATGAACCAGGTCAGTGAAATGGCGCTAAAAACCCCGGGGGTGGCGGACGTGGTGGAAGTGGCCGGTTATAATGTCATTGACCAGATCAAACAGCCATTCGCCGGCTTTGCCTTTGTGATCCTGAAGCCTTGGGACGAACGCAAGACTCCCGAAACCCGGGTGGAAGGCATCATGGCCGCAATGCGCGCCAAAACCAGCGAAATCCCCCAGGCCGTGGTGCTGATCGCCAATGCGCCCTCGATTCCAGGCCTGGGGGCGACCGGCGGCTTCAAGTATGAAATCCAGGATCTCAACGATCAGGGAATCGAAGCGCTGAGCAAGGCGGTTGAAAACTTTATCGGCGAGGCCCGCAAGCGACCGGAACTGACCGGGGTGTATACCACCTTTAACCCGGCGGTGCCCCAGCGCTATCTGGATGTGGATCGCACCAAGGCCAAAACCCGCAAGGTCTCGATTACCGATATCTTCGACACCCTGCAGATCAATCTCGGCTCTCTTTACGTCAACGAGTTCAACAAGTACGGCCGGGTCTACCGGGTGTACCTTCAGGCTGAGGCAGAGGCCCGTTCCGATGAAGACGACATCACCCGTCTCAAGGTTCGCAACGCCGACGGCGACATGATCGATCTGAGCGCCTTCATCCGGACGCGGCCCGTGTTTGGCCCATACAACATCCCCCACTACAACATGTACAAGTCCATTGCCGTCAACGGGTCCAACGCCCCTGGTTACAGCAGCGGGCAGGCCATCCAAACTATGGAAGAGTTGGCGGAAAAAGCGCTGCCCGAGGGATTTGGCACGGAATGGACCGATGTGACCTACCAGCAGCTAAAAGCCGGCAATCTCGCTCCCATCATTTTTGGCCTGTCGCTAGTTTTCGTTTTCCTGGTGCTGTCCGCCCAGTATGAGAGCTGGTCCATGCCGATCATGGTGCTTCTCGGTGTTCCCTTCGGGCTTTTAGGTGCAGGGGCGGCGCTCCTTTTACGCAGCCTGGATCTGGACACCTACGGTCAGATCGGCCTGGTGATGCTGATCGGCCTGACCGCCAAAAACGGCATTCTGATTGTGGAATTCGCCGCCGAGCAGCGAAGGCAGGGGGCCAGCGTCCTGGAGGCGGCCATGAAGGCGGCCCAAATTCGGTTGCGGCCAATTCTGATGACGGCTCTTGCCTTTATCATCGGGCTGATCCCCCTGGTCATAGCCAGCGGTGCCGGGGCTAATGCCCGGCGTTCCCTGGGAACCACGGTTGTCGGGGGGTTGACGGTTGCCACAATTCTGATCATCTTTGTACCCATTTTTTACTATGCCATTGAAACGCTCAGGGAAAGGAAATCTCAAAACCAAACGGGAGATGCTGCTCCTGAGGAAGGTGACACCGCCGCTGATGCAGGTGCAAAAGCTTAGGACGTTTAAAACGAGAATCTCACTATTAAACCACATGTTGAAACAGGTAGATTTTTGTTGCGACTGAAATATTTTTGTTTCGAACCGCAGAACAAGGAACCGCAGAATATCGAAGTGAAAAACATTGTCTCATTGCTTTCAAAAACTTCTGCTGTTCGAAATTCCTTGTTCGACATTGTCCTTCGGACTCCCCACCCTGCGGGCGGGTCCCCAGTTTCGATATTCAGATTGCAAAACAAGCTCAAGCTGCTCGCCTGAAAGGCGACGGTTTAAACCTGGCGAATGGAAAAAAAAGGGAAAGGGCTTTAATTATGCACACAAGACAACAAAATAGATCCACATACCGGCCTGTGATGTTTGCGGTTGGATGTGTATTGATCCTAATGCTGACGGGATGCGGTGATAAATCCAAGGAGAAAACGGCACCTCCCCCACCCACTGTCACTGTGGCGAAAGTGGCTCAGCAGAAGATTCCAATCATCATGCAGTTTAGCGGCACCATTACCTCAGTAAAAACGGTGGATATCATCCCCCGGGTGTCTGGCTATATCGAGAAACGCTATTTTGAGGAAGGCACCTTCGTGAAAGAAGGCGATCCCCTCTATCTCATTGACCCACGGCCTTTCAAAGCAAGGCTGGACGCCCACAACGCCCAGCTGAAAAGTCACCAAGCCAGCCTGGCCTTTTGGGAAAACGAAGCGGCGCGTTACGAGCGCTTGGCCGCACAAGGGGCTGCGTCCCAGGAAAAAAAAGAAGGCACCATCACCAAGTTGAACGAAACCAGGGCTAACATTGAAGAGGATAAGGCCGACATCGAAAACGCCAGACTGGAACTGAGCTTTACTCGTATAAAAGCCCCTTTCAGCGGGCGTATTCAGCAGACCCGCATCAATGTGGGGAACCTGGTGCAGAAACAAAGGGATGTGCTGACCACACTGGTGCAGATGGATCCCATCTACGTGGTCTTTAACCTCAGTCGCAACCACGTTTACCAGATCCAGTTGCTGAAGCGGCAAGAAAAACTGTTCGCGGTTGAGGAAATGAAGGTAGAGCTCCTGTTGCCCGACGGCAGCAGTTACCCGGAGCAGGGGAAGATTAACTTTATCAGCTTTCAAATCGATCCCGCCACCGACTCGGTCACGGTTCGCGCCGTGTTTTCGAACAAACACATCGGGACAGGTGATTACGACCTTATTCCGGGCCAGTACGCCCCGGTCCGGTTGATCCTGGGGGAGAACCCCGATGCCCTGCTGATTCCCGAAACAGCTCTGGTGGAGACCCAGGCAGGCACGAATGTCTTTGTTGTCGGCAAGGACAACAAGGTGGAGAGCAGAAAGGTGGTAGCGGGGTCTTCCTACAAACAACAACGGGTAATCAATGACGGGTTAAGACATGGCGAGCAGGTGATTATTGAAGGCGTGCAGAAGGTTCGCCCCGGCATGGCCGTCAAGCCTGAGACTGCGTCGCCACCTAAAACCTAGCCCGGGTGTTTCATGAAAATGCTCAAGCGAGCGCATTGCAGTAAAACGCTAAGTACGAGGTTTCAGGTTTCAGGTGTCGGGGGAGCAGCTGAAAAGATGAACATCGAACATCGAACGTCCAACATCGAATTTTGAATGGGAAAAGATGAAGAAACAGACATATGACCTCGAAGAAAGGCTGCTCGAGTATTCGGTGCGAATCATAAAAATCGTTGAACAACTCCCAAAAACCAGAGTAGGCAACCATGTTGCGGGGCAATTGTTAAAATCGGGCACTTCACCTTATCCAAACCATGGCGAAGCCCAGGCAGCGGAGTCTCCAAAAGACTTTATCCATAAGCTTCGTATTTCATTAAAGGAACCTAGGGAGAGCCAGAGATGGTTAACCCGGATATTTCACGAATTGCCTGCTGCGACCGCGGATATGACTGTCCTTCCGGGCGTCCTCGGGTATCGGACCCTGCGACGTACTGTTCAAGTACGCCTCGGTTCCAATCCCCTGCGGTTGCCCGGTGGCACACCCTTCTCCACTGTCTCGCGACACCAATTCGTGAAATATCCGGGTTGAAACTTATTCAACGTGTGCCACTCATCAAGAATCCTGAACTACTCAATGATATTCTTCAGGAAACAGAAGAATTAATTAAGATTTTCGTTACGAGTATCAAAACGGCTGAAAAGAAACAGAAATAGCTGTTGAATGTTCGGTATTGGGTGTTTGTTTTTTCATTCGATGTTGGATGTTCATCTTGCAAACCAAGCCCGTGTTGTCGGACAGCGTCTTCTGGGTAATTTTCATATAGTCTGACCATAGTGTCACACCCATCAATTCCGCGCCTGCAAAAAAGACCCCGAAGCAGCGCCCATCCTGATTGACAAGTCTTGTGAATGATGGTACTTAGTCAAAAGATCAGGTTGTATCTTTTCGGATAACATACCTCAGGTTAGATGATGCTGCGGATAAGCCCGTACAGGATACCTTTTTTCTTAGATCGGGAGCGCCACGTTACATGAAGATTCTGGTGAGCGATTCACTTCATGAAAAGGGCGTTGAAGCTCTGGAGCAAACACCGGGCTTCGAGGTGGAGGTGAACACCAGTCTCACCCAAGAGGAATTGATCGGCGTCATCAAGAACTATGACGGCCTGGTGATCCGCAGTGGCACCAAGGTGAGCGAAGAGGTCATAGAGGCCGCGGACCGGCTCAAGGTTATCGGCAGGGCCGGCATAGGTTTGGACAATGTGGACATCCAAGCGGCCAGTAAACGGGGCATTGTAGTAATGAATACCCCTGATGGCAACGTGATCACTACGGCCGAACATGCAGTGGCCATGCTCATGGCCCTCAGCCGCAACATTCCTCAGGCGGCCGCATCCATGAAGAGCCACGAGTGGGAGAAGAAGAAGTTCAGGGGTAAGGAACTGTTCAACAAAACACTGGGTGTTATCGGCATCGGCCGCATTGGTAGGATAGTTGCCGACCGGGCCCGGGGCATGAAGATGAACATTATCGGCTACGACCCCTATATCCCGGCGGAAGCCATCGAGAAAATGGGGGTGGAGCCGGTAAGCCTCGACGAACTCTTGGCGCGGTCCGATTGTATCACTGTCCATACTCCCATAACACCGGAAACGAGTAACCTGATCGACCGTGAGTGCTTTGCCAAGATGAAGCAGGGAGTGCTTCTGGTCAATTGCGCTCGGGGGGGGATCGTCAACGAACAGGATCTCTACGAAGCACTCCAGGGAGGTAGGGTAGGTGGAGCTGCCCTCGATGTATTCGAGAAGGAGCCTCCGGAGGACAACCCCTTGCTTGCCCTGGACAACGTCATAGCCACCCCTCATCTCGGAGCCTCTACTGATGAGGCCCAGGAGAACGTGGCGGTGGCGGTGGCCGGCCAGATCATAGACTACCTCCAGACCGGCACCGTTCGCAACGCGGTGAATGTACCATCCCTGGACGGGGAGGTACTGACCAGGCTTCGACCCTATCTGACCCTGGCTGAAAGACTGGGCAGTTTATTGGGCCAAATCACCAAAGGTGGCATTCTGGAAGTGGCGGTTGATTTCATTGGTGAACTGGCCGCTCTTGATACGGTACCCCTCAGTGTATCCCTTATGAAAGGAGTGCTCACCCCGAGCCTC
>PPDG01000489.1 GCA_002899795.1 Desulfobacteraceae bacterium
AAAGCAGAACTCTCAAATCCGATTTCGACACCATCGGAATTGATTATTCTGCTTTCCTCAAATTATTCGCCAAGCTACTTGACGCCGCGGTTATTTTTATTAGCCTGAACGGCTCCTTCGCTCTTTTATGGCCCTACCCCATTACCAGAAAAAAAATAAGAGCGCCAGCATCATCATGCATTTAGTTGAACTGGATGAACGGTTTTGGTATTAAGAATATCACTCAAAGGGGTATGTAGGTTGGATCCTCAAATAACTTTTCCAGGAGGAAACCATTGTGGAAAGAGTAGAGCTCCGAGAGAGTGAAAGAGTTTTGTCGGGAAATCTTTTCCCAGCCTTTATCCGAAGACCGCTTTGTATGGTGACGGTGTTCTTTCTGCTCATTCTAAAACCCAACCTCTTTCTTACCGCGCCAGAGGCGATGGCAAAGGAAAACAAGGCTCAGGTCACAACTCAGCAGAACTCCTCTTCTGACCTAGACCTGAGTACCGCAGAAGAAAAGGTCAAGGAGCTCGACAGCAGACTAACTGGTGCCGAAAAAGCGATAAACGAACTCACTGCCAAACAGCTGGAAGTGACTCTCTCGGAACTGCAAGAGCGCGCCGTTAAAATTCGTGATCTCGAGACCATCTATCAACGCTTGGTCAATGCTTTGAAAAGACGGGCAACCTTGGAGAAGGACGAAGCGCTTCTGCGTGAAAAGGTTAAAAGTCAAGAACAGGTCGGAATCACGCAGCAGCCACCATATTCCCTGAGTTTCTATGACGGTTTCCTTGATCAATTGGCCGCAACCGAGCAAAAAAAGGAGATCAGCAGGCAGGCGAGGAAGTTGGCCAGGACAATTCTGGAAGATGCCTTGTCGCGGCTTGAGGAGTGGCAGCAGACTCTGCGGTTGCTCAAGGAGGAGAAAGAGAAAGAGTCCCCTGAAACAGTGACCGCAAAACTGAACTGGGAGTTGGAAAATGCTCAAATCGAACTAGAGCTGGCTCAGGCCATGCAATACCTGCAAAAGATTAATGTGCAAAACCTTTCCACAGAAATCCGGCTCGCCGATTTGCAGTTAGAGGTTGACAGACGGAATATAGACTGGGTCCGAAAGCACCTCTCCTATGACAAAGACGACTTGGAGAAGCACCTTAGCGGCCTGGAGCAAACCAGGACCGATCTACAAAAGCTGCTAAAAAGCCAACTTCGTGAGCAGATGAAGGCGGAGGCTGTCTGGCTCCGAGCCGAAAAAAGGTTGTCCAGTGCCAAAGAGGAGTCTGAAATTACGCTTGCTGCTGCAGAACTCGCTGCCAGCGAGGCCTGGCGCGAAGCCTCTCGCCGCTCACTGGAACAGACAGAGGAGATGCTGCAACTTCTGAGCCTGCGGGAAAAAACCTGGAATTACCGTTATGCCTTGATCAACGGGGGGGACATTGGTCCCGAGAAACTGGATAGCTGGAGAGAGGAAATCGAAGCCAGCATATCGAACATCCAACGAAGCGTGAGACTCCAAGAAAGTTACCAAACCGGGGTGCGAACAAAAATAGCCGTATTGGAAAAACGACTAGCGGAACCGGACTTGAATGCAAAAGTAAGGCAAGAACTGAATCGCCAGATGCTTGCTCTCCGCACCCTGTCCCAGGGCAACTTCGAGTACCTCTCCGCCCTTTTGGCCACCGGCAAGCTGCAGCAACACCTCCTGGACGAAATTGATGCCAGAGGCAAGCGTTTTGATCTGAGCAACACAATTACGGTCCTTGCAGGCAAGCTGCGGGGAGTCTGGGATTATGAGCTCTGGGTTATTGATGAGCGCAGCGTCAGCGTGAAGAAAGTGGCCATGGCCTTCCTTATTCTGGTTCTTGGTTTGGCGCTGGTTAGAATAACTGTTCGACTCATAGCTACTCGCTTCTTGCCCCGCACCCATCTCAAGACAACCACGGCTGCCGCCATTGGCAAGGTGCTCAATTACGTTGCTATTTTGTTGATTGTCCTCCTCGCCCTGCGCTGGGTAAACATTCCCCTCACATTGTTTGCCTTTCTAGGAGGCGCTGTTGCCATCGGGGTGGGCTTTGGCGCTCAGAACCTCATCAATAACTTCATCAGTGGCTTCATTATGATGGCAGAACAACCGATAAAGATTGGAGATTTGGTTGAAGTGGATAATCATTTCGCGGTGGTGGAGGAGATAGGGGCTCGATGCACGCGAATCCGCACAGGCGCCAACATCCACATACTGGTGCCCAACAGTAGTTTCCTCGAGAAGAGTATTGTCAACTGGACTCTTTCTGATCGAAAAATCCGAACTCGCGTGATTGTGGGAGTGGTCTATGGCTCACCTGTCAGCGAGGTGGAGCGGTTGCTGATTCAAGCTGCTATGGAGCATAAGAAGGTGCTTAGAACTCCTGAACCTTTCGTGCTCTTCAATGATTTCGGAGATAATGCCCTTATTTTTGAAATTCACTTCTGGATCAGCATAAGCCGCCTGATGGAGAGGTTGATGATTGAAAGCGCCATCAGGTTCCGCATAGACGATTTGTTCAGGGCGGCAGGAATTGTCATCGCCTTCCCACAGCGGGATGTGCATCTGGACACCCAGAGACCTCTGGAGCTCCGGATTGTTGATACTGAAGGGACACCCGAAAGCCGAAAGGATTGACAACCATTTATTCAAAATCGAATTTCTGGTCCTCAGGGCCAGTCTCTGTATGATTTATGATTTCAGATTGCAGATTTAAGAGCTCAGAAGCTCGCGGTGGTGTAGGGTGTTATTCTGGCATCAGGTTTGAGGTGTCAGGACGAAGGCACCCGGCACTTGAATCCTCGTATGAACTCAGCGTGGCTGAACAACGAACCGCAGAATACTGCAGGATGGAATCGCTGCACTCAGTCTTTTGAATCAATAGAGATCAAGAAAACTCCTTCTTTCGACATTCGACATTCAACATTCGTTATTCGATATTTGCTTTTCTGTGCCTGCAAAATGGAAAGCCGGATCCTACCCCGAATAGAGGGATCTTCGATGGGTCCGGATTCTTTAGTTTCATAGATTCGCTCTGGATCATCCCCTCAGAGACCCCAGCAATTTGACCATTTGAGAGACTCCTGTTACTCTTCTTACCATTGAGGTACAGAAATGTCTCCAACCAGGTCCAGGCAGGGTCGTCTGCAAGAGCTCTTCAGCCAGTTTAGCTCAAAGGACAGTGTTCTCATAACCATATGGGCTGATCCTGACGCCCTGGCATCGGCCTTGGCCCTCAAGCGCCTACTCTGGCGCAAAGTTCAGTCGTTGACCATCGCTCATCTCAACGCAATCAAACGATTCGACAACCTGACAATGATCAGGCTTCTCAAGATTCCCCTTGTACGCTTGCATAAGGTGGACGGTTCCAGCTTTTCGAAGATTGTCTTGGTGGACGGCCAGCCCGATCACAACGAAGCTTTCGCCGACTTTGACTATGACGTGGTCATTGATCACCATCCCCGGACGACTTCACTCCGAGTTCCTTTTCTGGATGTACGGCCAGATTACGGGGCCGCAGCCACTATGATGACAGAATATCTACGGGCAGCCAGGATACGCCCCTCCAAAAGCCTGGCTACTGCCCTTCTTTTTGCCATCCGGGTCGACACCGGCAATTTTGAGTCGGGTGTGGCAGAAGAGGACATAAAGGCCTTCCGTTATCTTTTCCCTTACGCCGACCTGAATCTGTTGCGAAAGATCGAGACAGCCGACATAGGGGCAGAGGACCTAAAATATTTCCGTCGTGCTCTCGAAAGCAAAGAGATCATCAAGGGGAAAATCTTCAGCCACCTTGGTCAAGTCGAGTCTCCGGATAATCTCGTGCTGGTTGCCGACTTCTTCATGAGATTACATGAGATCAATTGGGTTGTGGTCTCCGGTGTCCACCGGAAAACTCTGGTGGTGGTTATTCGTAACGACGGCTTCCGCAAAGATGCTGGGACCTTGGCAAACAGTGCATTCGGTCGCCTCGGTAGTGCTGGTGGCCGTCGGTCCAGGGCCCGGGCTGAGATTCCTCTGGCCAATTTACCGAAGCACCTCGGAATAGATGACGCAGCCAGCTTGGGCCGTTTTGTAATCCACCAGTTCAAGTAAAGCAGCAGAAATAGATAAGGAGACACCAATGTCAGTCCTGCTTTTTGTTGTGTTTCTAACCATCTTCATTTCAGCCCAATGCTCACTATATGAAGCCACTTTATATTCCACCCGCCCAGGGACGCTGGAAGCTGCAAAATCTAAATCGAAGACAAGACAAACGGCTCTGAAGATGATTCAGATGAAAAAACAGATCTCCGAGCCCATCGCGGCTATACTCATTCTGAACACCATCGCCAACACTGCGGGAGCCACCATTGCGGGGATGTATGCTCACAAAACATTAGGAGTTGGCTTGGTTCCTATTTTTTCTATTGCATTCACCTTCGCTATCCTCTTCTTTGCCGAGATCATTCCCAAAACCATGGGCGTTGTTTATTGGCGTACTCTCTGGCCTGTGATTGTCTGGCCTCTAACTGTAATGAAGTATTCTCTCTACCCCTTAATCTGGATCACTGAAAAGTTCTCGAACTTCCTCACCCGTGGGCGTCCGCCTGCCAGAATCACCGAGGAAGACATCTTGGGGTCCATTCGTTTGGGAGCCAAAGAAGGTGAAATCACCGAGTGGGAAAGCCTCATGGTTCACAATATTATAAAACTGGAAAATACAGAGGTTCGCGAGGTCATGACACCTAGAAAAGTGATGTTTAGCCTGGATGCTGAAATGACAATCAAGGAAGCACTTCAAGCTGCAGGTGGTAGGGGTTTTACTCGCATCCCTGTCCATGGCGAGGACAAAGACAACATATTGGGCTATGTCATGATCCATGACCTTGGTTGTGCCGGAATTATGAGTGAACCCGATATGCCACTGTCTTCCATTGTCAAACCTATTTCTTTCGTACCGGAAGAGACAAATTGCCTGACTTTGTTAAACCGCTTCTTAAAGAAACGCAGCCATATATCCATTGTAGAGGATGAGTACGGTGGGGTGGCAGGCCTAATCACTTTGGAAGATCTGTTGGAGACGGTGCTGGGTGCCGAAATCGTGGACGAGACTGACAAAGTGGTGGATCTGCAGAAATTGGCGCGGAAGCGAAAGCAAAGGCAGCCTACGCCTAAAAAGACAGAGGAATGAAAAAGCAAACATAAATGCCTTCGGTATACGAGGCGACGATCCACGCTTAAGAGAATGCATCTGTGATTAAATTTTGGCAAAAACCTTTTTGCTGTGAAAGTCTAAAAATCCAGTGCCTAGGTCTAAAACGATACATCAGTGGCTCTCTACCAGCTTGCAGATCATTCTACTAATGGGCTTGGTCCTCTCAATCTATGAGCACCGCTGGCTTATTGCGTTTCTCGTGGCAGGCATCCTGATCTTAACTCTCTTACCAACGGCTTTGGGCAAGCGGTTCGCTGTATATATTCCTCCCGAATTTGAACTCCTGGCCATCTTGTTCATCTTCGCCACGCTTTTTCTGGGCGAGGTCCGTGGTTACTACATAAAATTCTGGTGGTGGGATGTGCTCATGCACGCTGGCTCGGGTTTTCTGCTTGGTATCATGGGGTTTCTACTTGTTTACGTCTTAAATCAAGAGGAAAAAATCCAGCTTCATATGAAGCCGGCATTTGTTGCGCTGTTCTCTTTTGTTTTTGCGATAGCCATCGGCTCTATGTGGGAGATCTTCGAGTACTCTATGGACAGCTTTTTTGATCTTAACATGCAAAAGAGCGGCCTGGTCGATACAATGTGGGACCTCATTGTGGATGCAGTTGGAGCTCTCTTTATCGCCGTGCTCGGCTATTGGTATATGAAACGCGGCTCTGAGTATTTTGTTGAGAAATGGATTGCAAAATTCATCGAGGGTAATCCTAGGCTGTTCCGAAAGAAGAGGTAACGATCCTCGGCTGGCAAGGTTGCAGTTGGTAGTATCGCAGACCTTCGAGAGTTGGCGCAAGAACGAAAAAAGAAGCAGACCAAACAGGAGGAACGCACTGATTAAGAAGATAGATGTCTCCCTTGCTTCAATGAATCTCACGCGAGGGGACCTGTTTTTCCATCATGCTTTCACCACCTTGATAAGCTTTTGATCGGCGCTTTTCCATAAAGTCCTTTTTCAACATATTGAAGGCCGCTTTACGATTTTGATCGAACTGAGCAATATATTGTTCATGTTCGTCAGTTAGGCGATCCTTGTCTTGCCATGTTTGACAATCAAAACCAGATGCAGACAAATCTTCATTATAGCTAATAACGATGAGATTATTACCGCTTGTTGTATCAAGCCTGGCATAAGTCCTGGACAATACACATTCAGGCAGGGTGTATCCGTTATCATAAATGTACTTTGCTATTGGTTCTTCAACCGTAAGAGCAATCACCCTGGTGTAACATTGATATTCTCTTTCACCTAAGTCGCATAACCCAGACCTTATATTTAACTTGATATCTCCGAGGAGATTGATAGCGTACTTAGTTTGTTCACGCCGCATTTGGATATAAAGCGCTTTTTTCATTTGAAAATTCAAAGAATCTACGAACACAAAAGATTTGGTGTCGTAGGTGACCATCTGTAGACGGTCCCCGGATGGCTGTTCTAATGTATACTCCAATCGTCCCAAATACTTAAATTTGGAATCGACCGTCACCTCCAGCTTTGGAGAGGAGGAATAAAACACATTGTCCTTGACATATCTCTCTGATTTTGTTGCGGCAACCAACATCAGACACAGCAATAATGCAATACAAGCATGAAGGTAGCTTCTCATTCTATTCCTCTATGGTTCTTGCCCCTCCTGGCTGTATTCCTGCAGAGGCTCTCCTAGATTGAAGTAGACCCGGAAGTTCGTGTTCTTAGTGTGCTCCAAGATTTATAACCATGTCAAGTAAAGAACCCAGGCTCATGGAAGATCCCTCTATGCGGGGAAGGACCAAGGGTTTCCGGCACTGTGATGAAATTAGTGCTCAAAGACACCTTTTCGAAGGGAGCCCTAATTATGACATTGACATCTTGATGAGTAAGATTCAAAATCT
The DNA here is from genome assembly GCA_002899795.1 of Desulfobacteraceae bacterium. Classification (GTDB taxonomy): domain Bacteria; phylum Desulfobacterota; class Syntrophobacteria; order BM002; family BM002; genus BM002. Next base: position 7,074 of record PPDG01000489.1, read on the forward strand.
TCTTGCAACTATTTTTTGCATCCATTTTTCTCTAGTTTTGCAGCACAGATGAATTTCTTTCCCTTTCGATTTTGAAGAGGAGTTCGGGACAATAGTCAAGACCAACCAAAGAGGATGACAAGATGGGGCAAAACATAGGATTTATCTCCACTAGGTTCGCCGGCACGGACGGTGTGACTCTTGAGGCAAATAAATGGGCAGAAGTTTTGGAAAAAGCCGGGCATCAATGCTTCTGGTTTGCGGGAGAGTTAGACAAGGAGCCGGAAAAGAGTTTCCATGTTTCAGAAGGCCATTTTCTAGATGAGCAGAATAGAAAGATCAACGACAGCGTCTTTGGGAAAAAGCTCCGCAAGGCCTCAGTAACGGAAAAGATTCATGCCCTGAGATCGCTTCTCAAGGTAAACCTCTATGAATTCATCGAACAATTCAAGATTGACCTGATAATACCTGAAAATGTCCTCACGATCCCATTACACATTCCTCTAGGAATAGCTCTGACCGAGGTGATCGCAGAAACACAGATACCAACGATCGCCCACCATCACGATTTCCACTGGGAACGGGTGAGGTTTTCCGTAAATGCAGTGGAGGATTATCTCCATATGGCCTTCCCGCCCTGTCTTCCCAACATAGAGCATGTTGTGATAAATTCTGCCGCCCAAGAGGAACTGGCCCATCGTACCGGCATCTCATCCACCGTTATTCCCAATGTTTTCGACTTCGAAACCCCCCCGATTGTGGATTTTGAGAAATCACGCGAGTTTCTGGAGAGTTTCGGCTTAAATCCCGAAGATGTCATAATATTGCAGCCGACCAGAATCGTGCAGCGTAAAGGTATTGAACACGCTATTAGTTTGGTAAAAGAGTTAGGCGATCCTCGATACAAGTTGGTAATCTCGCATGAGGCAGGTGATGAAGGGTTTGAGTATGCTGAATGGTTGACTGATTATGCCAGAGGTTTGGGGGTAGAACTTTATCTTGTGGCAACCCAAGTAGGAGATCCTTGGAAAAAGTCTGGCCTTAATGAAAAACTCTATACTCTGTGGGATGTGTATCCATATGCCGATTTTATTACTTACCCAAGCCTGTACGAAGGATTTGGTAATGCTTTCCTTGAGGCCATTTATTTCAAGAAGCCTATACTGATTAACCGATACTCTATTTTTGTCCGAGACATTGAACCGAAAGGCTTTGATCTGGTTGTCATGGATGGTTTTCTTACCAAGAAAGAAGTTAAGAAAGTGAGAGAGATCCTGGAGAATCAGGAAAGTCGTCAGAAGATGGTTGATCACAACTATGAAATCGCCAAGCGGCATTATTCCTATGAATTTCTTCGAAGGCGGTTAGATTTTCTCCTCACCAATTTCTTCGGAACAGCTCTTTAGGGAGGACCTCACTATTGGACACCCTAGTTTCGTTGCTCAGACTCTTCAGGGCACTCCTTGACTGGAGGGTGATTCTGGATGTCATCCTAATTTCTGCGGCCCTGTTTTTCTTATACCGCACCCTCCTCAGGCTGGGGACCTGGAAAATCGTCACCGGCATATTCCTCGCCATGGTGATTTTCATCGCCGCCAACGTTCTCGATCTTAAAGGAATAAACTGGATCTACTCCAACCTCAGCCAGGTTGCAGCCATTGCTCTCATTGTCATTTTCCAGCCCGAGCTCAGAAAGATCTTTGAACGAGCCGCCTCTCTCGGCGGCAAGAAGTTGGACAAAACTGGCCCAGCCCTGGCTGCTCTCTTTGGCGACGCCGCCTTTGTTTTGGCCAAGCAGAGGCGGGGGGCATTGATTGTCTTTCCCGGAAAGGAACCTGTTGGTAGATGGTTGTCTGGAGGCTTTGACCTCTATGCTGAACCAACCCTTCCTCTTATTCTCAGCATTTTCGACCCTAACTCACCCGGCCACGACGGTGCTCTGGTATTCAGGAACGGCAAACTGGCACATTTCAGTGCGCGGCTGCCCTTATCCAAGACGGGTCGCCTCTCCGAGGAGTTCGGGACCCGCCATCACGCCGCCATGGGGCTTACCGAGGTAACAGATGCACTGGTAATTGTGGTTTCAGAGGAGAGGGGTACGGTAAAGACCTTTTTTACTGGCATTGTAAAAAAAGTCGACGACCAGAGCGAACTAGCCGAGCAGATACTGTCGCATTGGCAAACTGCTGCCTCCTCTGGCATAGAGCTCAATGAATACAGAAAGCAGCGACATCTGATCCCAGAGATGGCAATAAGTCTTGCCCTGGCTCTTGTTTTCTACTCCACTGTAATTATCAGCAAGATGGAAATTCGAGAGAAGTCCTTTACAGTTCCAGTGGAATACATTGCCGCGCCGGAGAACCTCGCTCTTAGAAGTGACAATCCCACGGAGATCAAACTGCAATTAACCGGTCCCAAGTCGGATCTCGATAAAATCACCCCAGTAAATTTGAGTGTCAAGATTGATTTGTCCCAGGCCAAGGCCGGGGGACAAGTCTTTGTTGTTTCTAAAGAAAATATCGCCCTTCCCAGGGGGGTTAAACTTGTGAATGCAAACCCTTCCAGCATAGCACTGTCACTGGAGGAGATTGCGGAATTTGAAGTGGAGATACAACCACAGTTGGTGGGTACGCTCCCCCAAGGTCTGGAGTTGGTCTCAGTGGAACTAAATCCCAAACAGTTGCGGGTCCTTTCTCCACCTGGTGATGCGAATCAAAGAATAAACATCGTTACCGAACCAATATATTTGGAAAGCATAAAGAAGAATGAAAAGATGTTGCGAAAGCTTATTGCGCCCCCGAACGTGAGACCGAAAGGCAAGAAATGGCCCGACGTTGAGGTGAACATTACCGTGAGGTCCAAGGGTAAGTGATTTTTAGTAAAGAATCCAAGGCCCATCGAAGATCCCGCCATGCGGGGGCGGACCAGGCTTTGAGCTACCCCCAGAGGAGACTTATAGGGTCTCTCCTGCATGGGGAAGTCTGCTGGAGTGATGGAGTAATATAGTCAGGTAATGAGCAGCAAAAACAAATAGGTCAGGGCTCCTGCAGAGATCGGTGTCAGAAGCCATCCCACAGCTATCCTGGCAAGCATCTTGTGACTCACCGTTCGCATATCTCCTACAAGTCCCACCCCGACTACGGCCCCTACTATTGCCTGCGAGGAGGACACCGGCACTCCGATCTGAGTAAAGATATGAAGGGTTAGGGCCTCGGCGATTACGGCAATAACACCGGAAAAAGGATCCAAGGGGGCGATGCCCTTGCCAACGGTCATCATCACTTTCTTGCTGTAGGTAAGTACACCGCTGGCAATGCTGAGACCTCCAATGAGGGAGGCCATGCTGGCAGACAAAATCCCCGCTCCAACATAGACTCCCGTGACGTTCGCCACGTTATTGCCCCCTAATGAATAAGCCCCATAGCTTCCTGCAACCAGGATTCCAATAGTGTAGATTAAATTTCGCTGCCTCATGCTGGTAACCGTTTTGTCCAACAGATAGCCAAGCACTTTGTGAAGAGAAAAAGCGATTATGATTCCACCTATGGGGGTAAGAACCCAGCATGAGACGATCTTGTACAACTTGGAAAATTCTGCTGTACCTGAAAGAATTCCTGCTCCAACAATAGCACCGACAATTGCTTGTGAGGTCGAGGCAGGAAGGGCGAGGAAGGTGAGAAACCCCATGGTGATTGCAGTTGCCAGGGCGCAGGAAAAAGCATCAAGGGGCTGAAGGCGTGAAATTTCTCCGAGGGTCTTAATACATTTTGGTCCATCTATCAAGGAACCGAGCAAAACAAATACGGCTGTCAGCAGAATAGCAGTGCGGTATTTTACCGTGCCGGTAGTAACCCCTGTCCCGAAAATATTTGCTGAGTCATTCGCTCCAAGACTCCAACCCAGAACAACACCGCTGAGAATCTTCCACATTCCCTCTACCGTTCACGTCGACCATGTCCACTGAAAGGAAAGCTACTCTCTCTTAGTCGCAAAAGAAAAGAGTTAAGTAAAAGCGGCATCCATCTTTGTTATGCTGTCACCAGTTTACCCGGATATTTCATGAATCACTTGCTGCGACCACGGATATGGCCGTCCTTCCTGGCGTCCTCGGGTGTTCCTTCGACAGGCTCAGGACAGGCGGCCCCT
>PPDG01000200.1 GCA_002899795.1 Desulfobacteraceae bacterium
GGTGTCAGGAAAAAAAGACAGAGAATCTTAAACCTGACCTCTAGAACCTCCCTCGCTCCTGAAATCTGAGCACTGAACCCTCATCTATCTCAAATTCGCAATCCCCAATCTAAAATCTTTCTCTACCTCTTACAACAAATGACAGCGAAGCGTCTTGACCCAATGACGGCGCAGCCACATGACACTAAACACCCTGAGCCTTGCGCCCTGCGCCTCTCCTCAATCCCACATCCACAATCTTCCCTTCGAATTACACCTTATAAAGTGTATAGTTATCCAGTTGCAGGAAGCGGGACAGACAATCTCATCGAGGAGCGATGGTGGTTGGATCAGTACGATCAATGGAAGCATTCGATTTCCGCCTGGCAAAAGAAAACGACCTGGATTTCATAAGCCAACTGTCGGCCAGGGTATTTTTGAAGTACGGTGCCTATGATGAAACTGTGCTCGGCTGGCTCCTGGAACCGGAAGTAATAACGGTAATCATAGCGGCGGGAGCCGACCCTCTGGGTTTTGCCATGCTGACGCTGGAAAGAGAAAAATGGCTCGAACCCAGACGGGGACACCTATTGGCGATTGGGGTCCTCCCCAAACACCAGAGAAAAGGAATCGGCACCGCATTGCTGGAACATATGGAGAAAATTGCCCGAAAATACGGCATAGAAGAAATGCTTCTCTGGACCGCGGTCGATAACCAGCAAGCCCTTTCTTTTTTTCAAAATGCGGGTTTTCACATTGTGGGGTCTGAAGACCATTACTATCCCAGGGGTCAGGCGGCACTGGCGCTGTCGAAAAAACTTTCCCAATGAGATTTGGGAAAGCATGGAGCAGAGGGCTCTGCCGTTGGAGGTGGGAGGAGCGCTACGCTTGAGGTTGGAGGCGTTATTCAGCTGGCAGCAGGCAGATTGCAGCGGGTAGTAGGCAGAAAACAACTAGGTACTATGAACTAGGCACTAGGCACCGCGGGACGACGCGGAGAAACGGAGACGCGGCGAGACGGGAAAAAAGGGCAATTTGTTTGCAGATTTGAGATTGTCTAAAATGTCCAAAATGTCTAAAGAGAACTAAAGGAATGGGGCCATTTGCTCAGCCATGGGAAATAACCCGAAGAGCCCTCCGGTGTGAATAAATACGATCCTGTCGCCAAACACTTCTGGGTTCAGCTCAAGCTCCTGGCTCATACCATAGAAGGCTTTGCCGGTGTAGACCGGATCCAGAATAATGCCCTCAGAACGGGCCACCTCGAGGATAAGGGAAAGCTCCTTGGAGCCCGCCTTGCCATAGCCGCTTCCCACATAACCGTCGACTATCTCGATGTCACGCTCTCGAGAAAAAGCGAGGTCGAGCTGGTAGGTATCTATTGCGGTCTGGCAAATATCGCCAACTACCTGGAGAAAGTAATTCCTATCGTTACAGACATTTATTCCCACAACCCGAGCGTTCAACCCGACCAGTTTAACCCCCAGTATGAGACCGGCGGTGGTCCCCCCTGAGCCAGTGGCGTGGATGATTGTGGTGGGGTGGTCTTTAGCCCCCGGGAGGATGGACAGATCAAACGCCAACTCCTCCACCGCCCGGACATATCCCCATGCACCCATGGCATTGGAGCCCCCTTCTGGAATAATATAAGGAGTTTTCCCCGAATTTCGGAGCGACTCCGCTTCAGCTCCAAGCATCTCAGCGCGGCGGCCGTACTCTTCAAAGGTGAGCCATACGATTTCGGCACCAACCAGCCGATCAAGCAGGATATTGCCTGCAATAGGTGGTGGGTTGGCAGGATCCCGGGTGCGAAGAAGCAAACGCACCCCCAGGCCCAATCTGGCGGCGGCAATTGCCGTTGCCCGGGCGTGATTGGACTGAGCTGCCCCACAGGTAATCACTGTGTCGCAGCGGTTTGCCAGTCCATCAGCCAGCAAGAATTCCAGTTTTCTGATTTTGTTGCCGGTAAGGTCGGCCCCGGTCAGATCGTCGCGCTTGACATGCATGTCGATGCCAAACTTCTCGCTCAAACGTGAAAGCGGCTCAAGCGGCGTTGGAGTCCGGGCCAGATCCAACCGGACCGGGTAGGGGATTTCTCGCTTGCCAGTATTCATGGACTTTCTCCTCGGCTTTGCAGGCTACGGCGGCATCCTCATCGTGGAGCGCTCAACTCTTGTGACTCACCTTATTACAAATATAACTGAGAAAGGCCGCATTGTCTCTCTTCTCTGCCCTCGACCCTGGCTTTGCGTTCGAAATTGCCTGGCCAATTTCCTGGCACGCAAATTGCTCCTCACAACTTCACCTCATCGAATACAAATGTCTGAAACCATAAGAAAACAATAATCTCGAGGGTAAACAGATGACTGCGACTATCATTATCCTGATTGTGGTTAGCCTGCTGGCTATTTTTATCATCGCCACTTACAACAAGCTCATCCGGCTCCGGAATATGGTTGAAGAGGGTTGGAGTGGCATAGATGTCCAGCTCAAAAGACGGGCAAATCTCATTCCCAATCTATTAGAGACGGTCAAGGGCTACATGGGGCACGAGCGTGAACTGCTAAGCAAGGTAACCGAACTGAGGACGCAAAGCATGAAAGCACGAGGAGTTGGCGAAAAAGCGCGGCTGGAAGGGCATCTTTCCCGGTCCCTCGCCAACATATTTGCGGTGGCGGAGGGATATCCGGATTTGAAGGCCAACCAGAATTTCTCGGAGCTCCAAACTGAACTGTCAGACCTAGAGGAACAGATTCAGATGGCCCGACGCTACTACAACGGCACGGTGCGCAACCTGAACATTCAAGTTGAATCCTTCCCCAGCAACATCGTTGCTGGCATATTCAATTTCACCAAGGCCGAGTTCTTCGAGATAGAGGACCCGGCCGAGAGGGCGGTGCCGGAGGTGAAGTTCTAGAGATAGGTTTGGAGGAACCATGAGCTCTCGAAAAATGTTGGCCCTTGTGGCCGTGCTTCTTTCCCTTCTGGTCTGCAGTTTTGTGCAACCTTCTTTTGCCAACAGATCGGAGAGAATACTCGACTTCCAGAGCTGGATTCAGGTGCATCGGGACGGAAGCATGAGCGTCACCGAGAACATCAAGGTCATCTGCGCCCAGCAACAGATAAAAAGAGGCATCTATCGTGACTTTCCCACAAAGTACAAGGACCGCTATGGGAACGCGGTCAAGGTGGGTTTTGAGGTTGTAAGTGTTTTGCGAGACACTAACTCTGAACCCTATCACATCAAAGACCTCTCCAACAGCAAGAGAGTCTACATAGGCCACAAGAACGTGTTCCTCAAGCCTGGCATCTACACCTACACCATCAGCTACAAGACCAGCCGACAACTGGGGTTTTTCGAGGACTTTGACGAACTCTACTGGAACGTAACGGGTAACGGCTGGAACTTTGTCATCGAGAAGGTCGAGGCGGTGGTCGAGTTACCTCAATGGGCCGAGGTTCTGCAGAGCGCCGGTTACACTGGGAGATACGGTAGCAAAGGAAAGGACTACAGCACAGGTTTTGACGAGCAAGGCAATATCACCTTTACCACCACTCGTAGCCTTATGCCCAAAGAGGGTCTTACCATCGCTGTGGCTTGGCCCAAAGGTATAGTGGTCGAGCCCACCACTATGGAAAAGCTGGGTTACATGTGGAAGGACAACCAGAGTGCGGCCGTGGCCGCATTCGGCTTCCTGATTCTGACATTTTTCTACGTTTTAACCTGGTTCAAGGTGGGTAAGGATCCAGAGGAAGGTGCAATTATCCCGCTATTCTTACCACCCAAGTGGGTTTCACCTGCCCTGGCCCGATTGATCATGCGCGTCGGCAGCTCTGACGACAAATTGTTTGCTGTCGCTGTGGTCAATATGGCCGTCAAAGGCTTCTTAACCATCAAAGAAGAAGACGATAACGTTTTTACTCTAAAAAGGACCGGCGCAGGTGAAGAGCGGCTGTCCGGCGGGGAAAGCAAGATTGCCCGCAAACTTTTTGGCTCCAAAAACAAGATTAAGCTCAAAAAAACCAACCATAGCAAGATCGGCGGTGCCAAGGAGGAGTTACAGAAGTGCCTGATGAAGGCTGCTCGCAATAAGTACTTCGATCTCAACTCCGGTTGTTTTGTGATGGGCCTGGTCATAACCGGCCTGACCTTGGCGGTGGTGATTCTGGGCGCTGCCAACCTGGGGCTGGCGGTGTTTATGACTGTGTGGTTGTCGATTTGGACTTTTGGATGCTTTGCTCTGGGCGCCACGGTGATAAGTGCCTGGAGAGGCTTCGCAGCGCCTGGTGGTGGGATCAAAGCGGTAAATACCGCCGGGGCAATGGGGATAACTCTTTTTGCCCTGCCGTTCTTTGCGGGAGAGCTTTTCGGCCTCTGGGCATTTTCATCCGCTGTCTCGCCTCTGGCTGCAGTCACCATCGTGGTCATAATCTCTATCAATGCACTCTTCTACCATCTCCTTAAGGCCCCCACTTTAGCGGGGCGAAAGCTGATGGACGAGATTGGGGGGTTCAAGCTTTATCTTTCAGTAGCGGAAAAGGAGCGGCTGAACATTCTCAATCCACCCGAGAGGACCCCGGAACTTTTTGAAAAATACCTACCTTATGCTTTGGCCCTGGATGTGGAAAATGAGTGGAGCGAGCAGTTCGCCGAGGTACTGGCTGCGGCCTCAAAGGACGGAGGCTACCGACCAACCTGGTACACGGGCAATACCTGGCGGTCTTGGAATATGGCGGGCTTTGCCTCAAGCCTGGGCACATCCCTGCCCGGAGCCATCTCTTCTTCTTCCACGGCGCCCGGCTCCTCATCCGGGAGCGGTGGTGGAGGCTCCTCCGGTGGTGGCGGGGGTGGAGGCGGTGGCGGCGGCTGGTAGCCGCGAGGAAAGTGTCTAAAGTAAAGAATCCGGGCCCAGGAGACCTGCTTTGCACTGCCCGCAGGGGGGCTTCAATGGTCTTTCCCTCTTGCTGTAGTCTCCTGGAGTGATGGAGTGGTGGAGTAATGGAGTAATGAAAGGACCAATTCCAGTTGAAATTTGGGCTTTCGCTTTTTTGTCAACACTCCAATACTCCAGTGCTCCAGTACTCCAAAAAAGCTAGCAATCTTGACCGGCGAAAACATTGAACTCTGACCTGCTCCTAAGGACCAGGTTCTCGATGTTGAACAAACTAAAAGCGATGCAAACTGTAGCGTAATCATATCGAAAATGTTGAGTACTGTAGGACATATAAACAGTGAACCGTGGAACGAAATTACAACAGGTAAATTGATTGCAACCTCCATTGGTCTTCTCTTGTTCTTTATCGTGCTGGTCAGAGATCAAGACCGGTTCATTTTCCTGATAGACCACACAAACCTGGCATTCCATGAGGCAGGACACGTGATTTTCGGACTCCTTGGTGGAACGCTTGGTTTGTACGGCGGGACCCTGGGGCAACTTGTGTTTCCTCTCGTTGCAGTTATTGCCTTCTGGCTGCGGCGTGAAGCAATATCATTTGCAGTAGCTGGTGTGTGGCTTTTCGAAAATTTCCTGAACATCGCCCATTACATGGCTGACGCCCGTGCCCAGGTGCTACCTCTCGTTGGAGGGGGCGAGCATGACTGGACAAACATTTTTAGTCGTTGGTCAGTATTGTCATATGACACCAGGATTGCCTCTTTTGTAAACACCCTGGGCTGGTTGGGGATGATCGGTATGGGGGCATGGATGCTGTACCGCTGGCAGCAAGATCGAGAGTAGGTTCCATAACGTTGGTAGGATCAGTCTTTCTTGCCGATTATTACCTTGAACTTTTGTCGCAGGGCTTCTCTTTTTTCCTTTTCTGCAACTTTTTCTCGGCAAAATTCACAGTAATGGTCATCAGTCACCATAGTCAACAGTCGCAGTGCCACGTGCTTGGCCACCTCTTTCTCCTCCCGCTTCAATAGGTGTTCTCTTCTTCCTGATATTACAGCTTGCGCTACTGAGGAGAGCTGGCCTATACCATGTTTAATGCCGAATTCAGCACAAACCTTATTGATTTCGTCTAGCACCGCTTCGGTGTCATCCTTCTGACAACGTACACAGCGTATTAGTAGGCTACGCATAATCACCTCGATGAACACTTCGCCGGGACCTTTGGTTCTCCGTTTTGTGCGGTGGACCATTTGCGCACACAAATAGCATATCACAACTTATGAAAGGGGGCATCTCCTGCTCTTTACAGCTTGATGCCAAAGCCGACATACCTTAGAATAGACCGGATTGATATGCAGGCTGGGATGAATCGGTCTCACAACTGAAATTCGTGAAATATCCGGGTTAAGGGAAACATTTTCCACCAACATTACTACTGGATAAGGAGAAGAGAGATGAAGAGGAAGCACTATCTCCTGGGCTCATCCTTGATAACACTGGTATTTTTGCTAACCTCCTGTGCGGGTTCTGTTAAATCATACTCCAAGCCGGACCTTCACATTGAAAAAGGAAGACTGGGAATATTGCCTTTCTCCAGCAACATTCCTGAGGTGGGCGCCGTGGTAAGCGACACAATCGGCGCTAATCTTCTCGCTTCCGGATTCGACATAGTCGATCGCACCCATATGGCAAGACTGCTCGAGGAGAAGGATATCAGTCACCTGGAGGTTGATTCTCCGGACTACAAGAAAATTGGAGATGTGACTAATGTGCGTTTCGTGCTGCTGGGAAATATTGCTTTTTCAAGTGCAACAGCACGTGTAGTGGATGCCTCCACTGGAGAGACCTTGATAATCGCAATCTTCCAACCGAGCAAAATCATCGGTACTGCTTCCGCCGTTGATATTGGTAAGAGTCTAGCCAAATCACTGGGTAAGAAAATAACCAAGAGCACGGAGCTTCAATAGACGACGATAAAACTAATCTTGACCGGAGAAAAAAAACCGGGGACTGACTTGCCTTGAGACCACTTAGCCCGGATGTTTCATGAATTGCCGTCGCGAGGCGGTGGAGAAGGTTGTGCCACCGGGCAACCGCAGGGGGTTGGATCTGAGGCGTACTTAAACAGTACGTCGCAGGGTCCGAAACCCGAGGACGCCCGGAAGGACGGCCATATCCACGGTCGCAGCAGGCAATTCATGAAACATCCGGGCTAGATCTCGCTTGTTACGGCAATGGTGCTCTGAGACGAGAGGTCTCCGGTTTTATAGGCAGCATCGCTCCAATCCCCAGCCACTAAGCATTCCCTTTCATCCCCGTACATGCGCTTCAACACGAGTTCAAACATGAACTCCAACAATTCGTACGCTGAAATGTCAACCCCAGAATGTTCCAGTAGCTTCAGCATCTTTTCTTGTCGTTCCAGTTGTAGTTTAAGTTTCTCCAACTCTCCCAACAAGGATAAGATTTGCGACTTATCTATACCGGGCCTGGTTTGCTCTTCAGCCGTATTCCCCCACCTTTTTCTGAGCTGATTGGTTTTTTCGTGTGAACAGGTGAGCAGAACCTGGTGGTCCTTGGCGCTCATTGGGACATTTCGGGAATTGACGCACTGGTGTATTTGATCATCTATGGTTCGTTTTTCGTCAAGGACAAAACCTCTAAACATTTTTCTGGCTTGGTCTAGAACTGTGATAGATAATGATCTTAGTGTCTCTTCTCTTGCGGTTAACTTTTCTCGAAACTCTGTAACCGCACTGTTCCAGAACATTTCGTTGACACTATGAAAATGTTCTTTTTCTTTGCCGATATACTCCCCCATTGTTTTGATAATGGTGGGCAGTATCTTCGCTGTTTTTTCAAATAGAGGTAGCCCGGTAATTGTTCTGTAAATGATGCTAATAACTCCATGCCAGTCCTGCAGATGCAAGACCATAGACAAACTCTCATAACTATGAGCGAGCACTTCGTTGCTGAAGAAATGTGAAGGTGTGGCGTACTGGGGCGTACCCCCCAGAGGAGGCTGCTCTATGGCTCCACTTCCTGAGTTTGCCAGAACTACTGCCGTCTCAACGTCTATCAGGCCGATCTTGTATCCCTCGGGATAGGCAAGAAAGCCGGGGTACCTATCCCTGTCGCCTGCCACCAGCAGATTGTCCGGTTTGAGGTCTCTCATTGCCACTCGCTTCTTTTTTAAGTGTGCCAGCAACTCGAGAAGGTTGGTGACAATGCCCTCCATGGAAGCCTTGTTCTGGGTGAAGGCTGAGGCATGGATTGATTTCTTTATATTTGCTCGGTAGGCCTTAATAGCTTGATGATTTTCACTGATTATTCCATCCACCAATTTATTTAATTCTACAATGAATTGGGCATCGAAATCTTTTTCAACTTCTGTCACCCGATCTCCAACGAGGTGGACAAAGAACCATTTCTTTATTTGATCACGCGAGGGAGGCGAGACAATGTTGAACTGCTGCAGAAGTTTTTTGAGTCCCAACTCATACTTGGTGTATAGTTTTTCTATCTCCAAAAAAAATGGAATGTCCTCGCGACCGTACCTGTCCTCAAACTTAAGGAAATCTCCTACGAGTTCGGACTGTCTGTGAATTTCTTCGTGCACCTTTTTTTCTATATCGTGAAGACTCTGAATAATATGGCCGAGAAAATAGTACTTTGATAAATCCATAAAAAAGGCGAAGGTGTCGCCTATTCTTAAATACTTCTGTAGCTCTGAAAATATATTCAGTAACTTCATGTAATCATCTTCACCGCCTTCCAATGCTAGATCTGCTCTTCTGGAAAAACGCTGTATCAGTTTCAGGACCACTGAGGCTCCCGGTACTATACATTCCTTCATCGAGAGTTGTTTTACAATACCTCTCTCTTTCTTGAGTATCTCAGTGTACTTGTTAAGATCATTTATTGGGATCGGAGGAATCTTGATAACGATATGGTAATCGTAAATTACGTAAAAGCATTTGCTCCTGCTGCCGGTTTCTTCCCCTATTGGACCGATGGTCATACGTCTCGTATGCCAGTCACCGCCCTTCATTACCCGCAATTCATAAATGTAATTCGGCGCAAAGGACTGCGCATCCACTAAACGAATTTCAGCTGGGTCGTCTTTGAGTGCTCTCAATCGATGTTTGTATATATCCAGAAAAAACTTGACGATGCTTTCCTTTAGTTCCAGGTCAGAATCTTCTACAATCACCGAGGCTTCCGGCGCAGCCGGGGTTTCATGGCTGACTCTTACCGTTGCACTTCTTTTGAATTGCCGTTTCATAACCAGGATGATTCTAAAGCAGAGAAGAAGCGCGATCAGGACAAAAATAGGGGGGGCAACCCATATGACAATGGGAACGAAGGTGACACTGGTCGCTATGGTCAACGCGGGTACGAGAAGTAACAGGACTCCTGTCAGCCCTCTAATGTGCTTCTTTATTCTTTCTATTGCCCGCTTTTGAGCCTGTAAGTATTTTTGGTCCTTTCGCTCCACCTCCTTCATGGTTCTAATCGAGACCACCTCGCCAACAGGTCCGAGAACATTTGCCAGGATCAGCAGGAAAATAATCTGACCCAAAACCAACGAAGTGACGTCAAGCCAGGTCGAGACTTCCTCACTGAAACTCAACCGGTTCTGGGCATAGAAAAATCCGGCAACAACTAGCAGGTAAGTGCCGAGATTAGCAAGACGGTAGAGGCTTTCTTTATCCAAAGCATTTTGCAGTCCAAAAACCCATTCGCAAACGGTCTTACGCAAGATGGAATAAGCCCACCTTGAAGCAAATACACTCACCACAAGAATCACCATGGAGATCAGGTAGTCCTCGGCGCTATTGCCATATTTGCTGATTTCGAGAAAATCCATTAAACCTGCCTGTCAGTAGTTAGTTTCCATCCGAAAACGTCTCCATGTCATTCTGAGCGAAGCGAAGAATCTCTGCGGATCCAGTAACTATAAGATTCTTCGTCGTCCGCCGTCGGCGGGACTCCTCAGAATGACACCCATAAACGCGATTTCCGGATGGGCACTAGTTAGTCCGGAACCAGCACTTCCACTGAATTCCAGCCCTGGAACTGACATCCGGACTGAACAGGTTGACGGTACCTTGGAAACATATAGAGCAGGTGCAAAAAAGGAGCCAATACTCCCTTGCCCACACCCTCTGTTTCAAGCAGGCTGCCGACCAAAACAAACTTAGCCCGGATAATTCATGAATCACTTGCTGCGACCACGGATATGGCCGTCCTTCCTGGCGTCCTCGGGTGTTCCTTCGACAAGCTCAGGACAGGCTCCCCCTGCGACGTACCGTTCAGGTACGCCTCGGAACCAACCCCCTGCGGTAGCCAGGTGGCACACCCATCTTCCTGGTCTCGCGACAGCAATTCATGAATTATCCGGGCTAGCCCTGCATCATAATTTTGGTCACATTGCCCGGAAACTCAAGCACATCAATGCACCAACAACCATACCACCAAGAAACATATTTTTCGCAAAAGCACCTTTCGTCTGCATGATTCTTGCAAGAATACCAGGCAAAAATTGAGGCTGAAGAATAACGGGAGAAAGGATTTGTCATGAAAGTTGACAAATTCAAACGCAAGCCACGCTTCGGGTGAGTACCGGCTGAAGATTGGATGTAAATTTCTTTTTGAGCTATTCCACCGACGAGCACCCGGGAAGAGAACTCATTGAATCACTGCAGAAGATCATGAAAAGGGTGGGGGGTCATCTCAACAAGTGGCGAGGTAGTTGCATGAGGCAAGGGTGAGAGTAGAACTAGCGATAGGATCAACCGAGATCAAATCAAATCAACCAGTAAGGTGCAGGTGAGTCGCTATGAACAAAGGAAAATTAATTGAATCACTTACGAACACGTTGGGAATTACCAAAATTGACTCGAAACAATGCGTCGAGTCGGTCTTTGCTGCTATGGCCGCAGCCCTGGCCAAAGGGAACCGCATTGAGATCCGTGGGTTTGCCACCTTCAAGATCAAAGAGTATTCGCCCTACAGGGGCCGAAATCCAAAATCTGGCGAGCTCATTAGGGTCTCCGGCAAGAAGCTCCCCCATTTCAAAATGTGTAATGAACTGAAACAGAGGGTAAACACCTAGAGTGTTTGCAGGGTTGAGGACATCCCAACCCGGAATCCTCATTTCAGGAAGCAAGCTGCAAAACGGGGTTAGCCCGGATATCTCATGAATTACTTGCTGCGACCACGGATATGGCCGTCCTTCCAGGCGTCCTCGGGTGTCGGCCCCTGCGACGTA
>PPDG01000038.1 GCA_002899795.1 Desulfobacteraceae bacterium
AAAATCGCTGCGTTCGCTCTATAGCACGCCATATGCGGCCGTGCTCGCCTCTGACAGGACTTCACGTACAGTCAAGTACGCTTCGACCTGCCCGAATCTGTGCGCAGCCACATCTGACGCACTCTAGCGCGTTTTTCCTCGGCATTGGTATGCAACATCAGGGTAAACAACAAATAAGGGAAAATGCCTAAAGTGTCTAAAGTGTGCTAAAGTGCCTAAAATGTGGTTTTACACCTATAGTGTGCGATGTGAATAATGTCTGCAGTGCCTAGTTTGGACTTTTAGCCGACCAGAGTCGATGGCAGATGACATATCTTACCAAACCTGGACTACCCTGACATCAACCCCAGGAGAAACCGAATCCCTAGCCGAGCGACTAGGCCGGTTACTCGAGCCAGGTGATGTGATTGCCTTGGTGGGGGAATTAGGCAGCGGCAAGACTCTTTTCTCTCAAGGACTGGCCCGGGGATTAGAGGTACCTGAGAGGTTCTACATTACCAGCCCAACCTTTGCCATCATAAACGAGTATCCCGGAAGAATAGCCTTCTATCATCTTGATTTGTACAGAGTTGACAGCGTTGCGGAGCTTTCTGAACTCGGGCTCGAAGAGATCCTTTACGGGCAGGGGGCAGTGGCAATTGAATGGGCTGAGCGCTTAGGTGAGAATCTGCCGGAAGAGCGGCTGGAAGTTCACCTGGCATTTAGTGATGAAACCAGTCGAAGCCTTATCTTCCATGCGTTCGGGGCGAATGCGGAACAGCGTCTGGCAACACTCGTCTTCTCATATGAAAGCGCCGACGAGAAATCCTAAATCTCCAATCTCCAATCCCTATTTTTCCATTGACACTTGCCTGCGTATCGGTCATCCTAAAAATTTTACAGAGGGAATCTTCCGGATCCGCATAGGCTATGGCGGCAAGGCTCTACCGCGGTCTTGTAACTACAGCCAAAACCGATATGAAATATCCGGGCCGAGTTTCTGATATTGAGGGGGAGCTAGCGCAATGGCGCTGATCGTTCAAAAATACGGCGGAACTTCGGTGGCCAACACCGAGAGAATCAAGGAGGTGGCTGAGCGTGTCATCGCAACCCGCAATGCCGGTCATGACGTGGTGGTGGTGCTTTCTGCCATGGCCGGAGAAACCGACAGGCTCATTCAGTTAGCCCAAGAGGTATCTGAGCAACCGGACCCCCGGGAACAGGACGTGCTGCTTGCTACGGGTGAGCAAGTCACCATATCCCTTTTCAGTATTGCCGTAAAGCATATGGGGCACGAGGCCCAGTCTCTGTTGGGCCATCAGGCGCGAATATACACGGACCACGCTCATGGTCGGGCGCGCATAAGTGAAATTCGCACTGAACCGATCTGGCATAACATCTACAAAGGTTGTATTCCGGTTATCGCTGGATTTCAGGGTCTAGATGGAAGGGGTAACATTACCACTCTTGGCAGGGGGGGCTCAGACACCACGGCCGTTGCCGTGGCTGCTGCCCTCGCTGCTGATGTTTGCGAGATCTACACTGATGTGGCTGGAGTGTACACCACTGATCCCAACATCTACCATAAGGCGAGGAAGTTGCAGCGCATCTCTTACGATGAGATGTTGGAAATGGCCAGCATGGGGGCCAAGGTGTTGCACATTCGCTCGGTGGAATTTGCCAAGAAATTCAATGTACCAGTCCACGTGCGCTCTTCATTTGAGGATGAGTCTGGTACTATGGTGGTTAAGGAGGAGAAGGCCATGGAACAAGTCATGGTTTCTGGTGTCGCTTACAGCAAGGGTGACGCCCGCATCACGCTGGCAGGACTACCTGATGTACCCGGTGTTGCCGCCCGGATATTCACCGAAATTTCCCAAGAAGGCATCGTGGTAGATATGATTATTCAGGGAAGCACCGGCGACACGAGCCTGGCCAATCTGAGTTTCACCGTTCCCCGGCTTGATCGTCAGGCCGCTATTCGTGTCCTGGAGGGGATGCAAAAAGAGTGGACAGACTTGGATATCTCCAGCGATGAGAATATTGCCAAGATATCTGTCATCGGGGTGGGCATGCGTCACCATGCCGGAGTCGCCGCCAAGATGTTTCAAGCGCTGGCCAACGAGCGCATCAATATTCATATGATCAGCACCTCGGAAATTAAGGTTTCCTGCGTGATAGACGACAGTCACACGGCCAAAGCGGTACAGATTCTCCACGATGTTTTTGAGCTGGACAAGCCACTGCAGCATGAGATCCCGGAGTAGGACGGGGTTGATTCTTTCATAATCTGTTCCCATGAGTTAAACTGTGTTGTGGCCCAAAAACGAGAGAGGGTAGAAGGCACTAGGCACTAGGCAGATTGGAACGACGCGGGGACGAGGAAAAGAGGAGACGAGGCGAACGTTGTTTTGGTCTAATATCTTGTAGCAATGCGCCCTTATAATTTTAGACATTTTAGATCATTTTAGACACTTTAGGCATTCCAGCAACTAGTAAGGAAACGCCGGATACATTGCGCCAATAAAGAGATAGGAAAGAAATATGCGAAAGATAGAGATCTATGACACTACCTTGAGGGATGGGACTCAAGCCGAGGACTTTAACCTTTCCCTGGAAGATAAGATTCGCACTTCCAAGAAGCTTGACGAGCTGGGCATACATTACATCGAAGGCGGCTGGCCGGGATCAAATCCGAAGGATGTGGCCTATTTCAAGGAAATCAAGAACTACGAGCTGAAACATGCGAAAGTCGCAGCCTTCGGCAGCACACACAATCCTCGCGCTTCAGCGGATAAGGACCGCAACCTGGGTGCGCTGCTCAAAGCAAAAACCGAGGTAATTACCATCTTTGGCAAGAGCTGGAATGTGCATGTGCGCGACGCCCTACGTACCACACTTAAACGAAATCTGGAAATTATCCACGACTCTCTGGCCTTTCTGCGGCCGAAGGCATGGAAACTGTTTTACGATGCCGAACACTTCTTTGATGGCTTCAAGGACGACCCTGAATACGCACTTGCCACCCTCAAATCAGCGCTGAAAGCAGGGGCCGACTGTCTTGTTCTCTGTGATACCAATGGCGGAACCCTTACCACAGAACTGCAGAAGATCATTCGGCGGGTCAAAAAGGAGATCCCCAAGGCGGAGTTGGGCATACACACTCACAACGACTCAGAGTTGGCTGTGGCCAACTCGCTGGCGGCTGTGGAGTTGGGTGCAAACCATGTTCAGGGTACCATGAACGGGGTAGGCGAGCGCTGCGGCAACGCCAATCTTTGTAGTATTATCCCAGCCATCAGACTCAAGATGAAGCTGGATTGCATCTCGGATGAGCAGCTCGGCAAATTGCGCGAGAGTTCTCGGTACATCCTTGAACTGGCCAATATCAGACCGTTCAGGTACCAGCCCTATGTGGGAAGGAGTGCATTTGCCCACAAGGGTGGGATACATGTGGCCGCAGTTGAGCGCAACCCGAAAACCTACGAGCATATGGACCCGGAGCTGATCGGCAACCGCCGACGAGTTCTGGTGTCAGACCTTTCCGTTCGGAGCACCATTAAACAGAGAGCTGAGCAGTACGGCCTGAAGATTTCCAGCAAGGATCCCGTTGCCATGCAGATTTTGGAGGAGCTTAAACAGCTGGAACACGAGGGTTTTCAGTACGAGGCGGCGGAAGGATCTTTCGAATTACTGCTGAACAAGGCAGTGGGGAAGGTGAAACGATATTTTGAGCTCGTTGGCTTCAGAGTTCTGGTGTCCAAAACGGATGAAGGCCAGCCGTCGGAGTCTGAGGCCACCGTCATGGTAAAAGTCGGTGGCAAGGTGGAGCACACTGCTGCCACGGGAGTAGGGCCGGTGAATGCGCTTGACAGTGCGCTGCGCAAGGCCCTGGAGAAATTCTATCCGCAGCTCGCAGAGATGAGACTCAACGATTACAAAGTAAGGGTCTTGCCCGGTAAAGAAGGAACCGCTGCCAAAGTCCGGGTGCTCATCGAGTCGGTGGACCGAGAGGGTGTGTGGGGCACGGTAGGAGTTTCCGAGAACATTCTCGAGGCGAGCTGGTTGGCTCTGGTAGACAGCATCAACTATAAGATGTTCAAGGACGAGAACAGACGATAATCATAGGGAAGTACCACGTCCAAAGGATATTTCAGCCCGGTATGCGATGAATCGTTTTTCTCGCTCGCAAGCGGCCATCATCATTCTGCTGTCGCTTCTTATCCTGACCTTCTATGGGTGGCGCCATTACGCCCACAATCGCCAAGGTGGAGAGTCCTCTCTATTTCTTCCCACGGAATTAATCATCCAAGTGAGCGGTGAGGTTCGGAATCCTGGAATATACTTCTTCGATCCACCCGTCACCGTAAGTGAGACGGTGGCTGGAGCTGGGGGACTACTTCCGCAGTTGAATCCGGAGCCAGGGTGGACAAGAGTGGAAGTTGCTCATGCCAGACGTGTGCACATCACGACTACTGGCGATGGCCTGGCGCGGTTGCGTCTGGGATGGATGGAGGTATCTAGTCGGCTGGCCCTGGGAGTGCCGCTGGATCTAAACCAAGCATCGGCAGCAGAGTTGGCCCAGGTGCCAGGAATAACTCAGACCTTGGCCGAACGTATCGTGGCTCAAAGGAACCGTCTTGGTGGGTTTTCCAAGTTGGAAGATCTTCGTGCTGTGAAAGGTATTGGTCCGGTAACACTAAAACGGCTGCGGCCCTCTTTGACAGTAGGCACCAAGGACTAGGCACTTTAATGATTTCGGATTTCGGATTTCGGAATGAGGAATTGAAAGCAAGGAGCCAGCCCTTCGACAGGCTCAGGGCAGGTAGTCAGAATCCAGGAGACAATGATTTCGAATGTCGGAATGCGAAACTGGGAACCCGCCCGAAGGGTGGGAGTCCGAAGGACAATTGCGAATTTTAAAATCTCACATCTCACATCCCACATCTTAAATCCGCAATCCGCAATCCACAATCCGAAATCCCTAGAGTCTTCTCACTCGAATTGAACGTCGCCTTTCTATGGGTATTTCCATAGTAACCGTAGTTCCCTCCCCGACCGTACTCTCAATCTTGATGGTTCCGTCGTGGTCGTTGATGATACGCTGACTTATGGTAAGACCGAGGCCTACGTGCTCATTTTTTGTGGAGAAAAGCGGGTCGAAAACGAGAGGTAAATCATCTGGTTTGATACCGCAGCCATTGTCACTGACGCTGAAGTGGATGCGGTCTTCAATGGCGGTTACCTGGATAGTGACCTCCACAGTGGGATCGCCTGATTCCAGCGCATTGGTGATTACGTTGGCTAGACCTCTGGCCATAAAGTCCACATCCATAAAGGCGCTTAGCGACTGTAGCTCTTCAGCAGGCGGTGTATCCCATTTTGAGGCTGCTGCCTTTAAGGGTTCCGGAATCATATTCAGAGCTCGGTTCAGCAATTGCTCAAAATTATCATGTGCCAGGGCGGGAAATGGTAGAGTTGTAAAATCTGCGAGGTTCCTCAGTAGTTTATCCAACCGGCTGACTTCTTGATAGATGATTTCCTGATAAAGTTGTTTGTCGCTCTCGTCAAGCCCTTTCCTGAGCAACCGGGCGGCAAAGCCACCTATCGCCGCAATCGGGTTGCGGATGTGATGAGCCAACTGATCCACGACTTTTGCCATGGACCGCACTCTTTGGGTCTCCATGAGTTCACGCTGGAGAGTTTTCAAGGTGCCAATATCCTGAATAGCGGCTATGAGAATATCCTGCGCGCCGCTTCGGTAGAGGAAGGTGGTTATATAGGCGAAAAACTCTCGGTTCTTTTTGTCGCGCAAGAGCGCCTCACCCTCAAACCTCCCTTTTTCTCTGGTTAGTTTGACTATATTGGGCAGGAATATCTCACAATCGTCCTCCAAAAACATGCATGAGATTGAACTGTCTCGCCATTCGCCTGCTCCGAACTCCAGCAGCTGTTCGGCAAAATTGTTGGCAAATATAATTTGTCCGCCAGGCTCAAACAGGACAATTCCATGGGGGATCGAGTGCAGAATTGCTTGAAGCAGATCCCGATCGAGAGAGTTGGGGTCAGTCATTACTACTTCCCAGGAGGGTTCACTGCAGCACAAAGGAAAAATACAGGGTGATTCTAGAACGGAAAGGAGTTTGAGTCAACGGGCTAGGCCGAGTTATTCAACATCGAAAATCAGGTCCTCAGGGGGCTAGTCCAGGATCCAGCCTCTTTTGTATTTTAAATGTCGAAACTGGGGACCCGCCCGCAGGGTGGGGAGTCCGAAGGACAATATCGAACAAGGAATTTCGAACAGCAGAAGTTCTTAAAAGATAAGACAATGTTTTTCACTTCGATATTCTGCGGTTCCTTGTTCTGCGGTTCTGCTGTTCATATTCTTGGCGAATTCATAACTGATAGTTGAATGCTGAGCGCCAACTGGGGAGACCGGAGTCGGCGGCTTTGTAGTTCCCTCAGGGGGCAGCCTAAAGGCGGGTGCTTCCCCGAACAGTGGGACCTTCGATGGGCTTGGTCAGATCGCATGGAGCATAGGGAAAATCAAAAGTCTTTCACTCTATGCACTTTTTACCAATAGCCCGATCAATGCAGGCTAGCCACCTATGGCAACCATGGGACGATTTTGGCATTTGCGAAAGACGTCAGACTGCATACAATGTTTCTCGGGTTTGTTGTCAATGGAAGCTCTAAGAATTTGAGATAGGTCAGCGTCTGTAGCACCTTGACGGAGGGGGGATTTAATGTCCACTTCCTGATCAGAAAAAAGACAGTTGCGCAGCTTGCCGTCGGCAGTGAGACGGATGCGGTTACAGGATGGACAAAAGTGGTGACTGATAGGGCTGATAATGCCGACGACGCCTTTCGCATCAGGCCAGCGAAAATGGCGCGCCGGGCCGTTGGTGTGCTGGGCAGTAATCTGCTCCAGTGGGGCCAATGTCTGGAGACTGTTGAGGATATGGTCGGCGCTAACGTAGTGCTGGTTAACCCACTCGCTATCGTTGTTAAAGCCCATGAATTCTATAAAGCGAATATGATAAGACCGATCGAGGGTTAATTTCGCCAAATCCAAAATTTCGTCGTCGTTGATTCCCCTCATCACCACTACATTGATCTTTATTGGACTGAAGCCGACGTTTTCGGCCGACTCAATACCGCGCCAGACCCGCTGGAACTCATCGCGGCGGGTGATGCGCAAAAATTTCTGAGGCTGAAGGGTGTCGAGACTGATATTGATGCGGCGAATACCGGCATTGTACACGTCCTGGGCAAGCTCTTCCAGCATGACTCCGTTGGTGGTGAGACTGAGGCTTTGCAGTCCGGGGAGTGCTGCCAGGCGGCTACAGAAGTCAGTGACCCCTTTGCGTACCAGTGGCTCACCGCCTGTGAGTCGAACCTTGGTTATTCCCATATCCACTGCTACTTGAATGAGGTGGAGGAATTCTTCATACGACAGAATGTCATCGTGATCCAGCTTGGGTGATCCACCTAGTGGCGTGCAGTAAATACAACGGAGATCACAACGGTCGGTGATTGAGACCCTAAGATAGTCAATTGGTCGTTGGTAGCGATCGATGAGCAGGGTCATGCTAACTTCCAAGAGCTAAACGTGCGCTGTCTTACGGTCTCCGAGTGAAGGGTTCCTTTATGTCACTTTTGACATAATAAGAGAGCGGGTTATTGAAGTCAAGGAATTTGGCGCATGCGCGGTAGGCAGTTTTCTCATTTATCATTGCGCATTTATCATTGCGCATTTATCATTGTGCATTTATCATTAAACATCGGAGATGATATTTATGGCATCACGTCATCTAAATCCGCAATCCGAAATTCCAAATCCGAAATCGGAATTGCAAAGACTATGAAGACTTAAAGGAAAACCTTTGATCGTACTGGGAATAGAGAGCTCCTGTGATGAGACTGCTGCAGCTGTAGTGGAAGATGGGCATCGCATTCTCTCGAGCGTGGTTTCCTCTCAAATTGGTATTCATCGCCCTTATGGAGGTGTGGTGCCGGAGCTGGCCTCAAGGCAGCACGTGAAGGTGATTATCCCGGTGGTTTCCGAAGCGCTTCAGAGAGCGGACCTCGACATGTCCGCTGTTGATGCCATCGCCGTTACTCAGGGACCAGGACTGGTGGGCTCACTTCTCGTGGGGATTGGAGTGGCCAAAGGGCTGGCGTATGCCACCGGTAAACCACTGGTTGCCGTAAATCATCTAGAGGGCCATATTTTGGCTGCTTTTTTGGAGGAATCACCACCTTCTTTTCCATTAATTGCTCTGGTGGTCTCCGGGGGTCACACTAACCTATATTATGTAAAAGATTACAGTAATATAACCCTGATAGGCCGCACCCGTGATGATGCTGCCGGCGAGGCTTTTGACAAGGTGGCCAAGTTTCTGGATCTTGGGTACCCTGGCGGGGTGGTCATTGATGAGCTGGCCCGCAGTGGAAATCCCGGCGCCGTTTCTTTTCCCAGGGCCTACCTGGAGAAAGACTCCCTGGATTTTAGCTTCAGTGGTATCAAGACTGCGGTAGTCAATTTCGTCCGAAAATATGTGGATTCCAATCAGGGTGACGGTATTGGGATTTATGGAAACAGTGGTGCCTCGGCAAAACAACTCCCTGTTCAGGTTGCCGATATAGCAGCCAGCTTCCAGGAGGCGGTGGTTGATGTTTTGGTGGTTAAAACCTGTGCTGCGGCTCAGCGCTTTGATGCAAGTCAGGTGGTGGTGGCTGGTGGGGTGGCCGCCAATAGCCGCCTTCGGGAGCGTCTACGGGAGGAGGTCGCCAGACTGGGTTTACCGTTGATGTTGCCCAGAGCGGAGCTGTGCACTGACAACGCAGCCATGGTTGCTGCCGCTGGTTTTCACCAGTTAAAAAAAACCGGCGGCAGCTGGGATCTGGATTTTGACGCCATTTCTCGCTGGCCGGATCTTCCAGCTAGTAGCTAGCAGCCGGCAGTAAGCACTCTGAGTGCGAGCGCTAAGGGCGTCATTCCGGAAGTCGCGAAGTGACTATCCGGAATCCAGAAAAAACAATATCTAACTGGATACCGGATTTCGTCCGCCGTAGGCAGACTCGTCCGGTATGACGTCTCGGATGGAAAGAAATTAAGGAGACCCATAGCCATGTCTGAGAATGTTGGCAAGATATTATTAACCGGAGCCACGGGTTTCGTGGGCGGTCGATTGCTCCATGCCCTCACTGGTCACGGCATAGAAGTTCGCTGTTTAGTGCGCTCGCCCGAAAGGCTGCGGGAACGTCTCTTTCCTGAGGAAGAAGTTGAAATTGTTACGGGCGACTTGCTCAAACCGGAAACTCTGGACAAGGTCCTGGACGGAATTGAGGTGGCCTTTTATCTGGTCCATTCCATGGGAGGCCGCACCATCGGAGAAAACAAGGTCTTTGCGGAAAGGGATCGAATTGCGGCGGAAAATTTTATCCGTGCTGCGGATAAGGCCGGAGTGAGTCGTGTCATCTACCTGGGCGGTCTTGGTGAGACCGGCGATCAACTTTCCAAGCATTTAGCTAGTCGGCAGGAGGTGGCAGAGATCCTTTCCTCGGGGCGGGCGCAAACAACCGAACTGCGGGCGCCAAACATTATGGGAGCCGGCGGCGCACCCTTTGAGATGCTTCGCTCCCTGGTGGAGCGGTTACCGGTAATGGTCTGCCCCAGATGGATTGAAACTCGAGCCCAACCCATCGACATCCGGGACATGGTTCTTTACCTCCTTGGTTGTCTTCGGGAGCCTGCCACCACCGGTCTCTCACTGGACGTGGGTGGCCCTGAAATCCTTTCCTACAGAGATATGATGGAGATCTATGCCCGGGTACGAGGGCTGAAGCGACTGATTATTACAGTGCCGGTGCTCACTCCTCGTCTCTCCACCTACTGGGTTAACATGGTGACGCCGGTACCGTCGGGAATCGTCAATCCACTGGTGGAAGGCTTGCGAAATGAGGTTATTTGCCGGGACAACCGCATCCATGAACTCATACCCATCGAGCTCACGACTTTTGAGCAGTCAATTTGCAACGCTTTGCAGGAAGTTGAGAAAGGGCCGGGGAAGCTCGTGTCCCGACAGGCGTGCTTCCTGAAATAAAAAAACTCCACGCCTATTCGCCTTGCCTGCGCAGCTGAGGTGAAAAAGGCATCATGATAGATTGTGCTTTATGTAACTGTTAACGTCAAATTTCGCTTTGCAGCCACCATAACTCATGTAGCGGATCTTGCCAAAAATGGGGCGCTCCTTCCAGGCTCGGTCGTGGACTCCACCTACACTCCAGGCAATGCCAACATAGCCGTTTGTATCTCGGCCGTCGAGTTCATATTTATCGTTGAGCAGGATGGCAACTTCCAGTGCCTCTTCTGGAGAACCAGTCCATTCAAGGATCTTCTTGGCCCAATACATCCTCAGGTAGCCGTGCATTTTTCCTCTGTGAACCATTTCCATTTGTGCAGCATTCCAGAGGTCATCGTGGGTCTTGCCATCCTCAAACTGCTCCAGGGAATAAAGATATTCTCTCTTGTCACCACGATGTTCGTTCAGGGTTTTCTGGGCCCATTCCGGGAATCCTGCGAACCGGTCATAATCTGGATTGTAAAAGCAAAAATTATCCGAGAGTTCACGGCGGACAATGAGTTCTTCCAAAAAACCATCCTTTGACTCTTTGTTCACCTTCTTTTTTTTCAGCTGCAAAGCCACCCGCTGCGCTGAGATCTGGCCGAAATGGAGGTACGGAGAAAGGTTCGATACACCATCTTCAGTGGGATCATTTCTCCTGGAAGCGTACGCTGAAAGTTTTTTGGTCAGAAAACGATCCAGAGTTGCAGCTGCTGCCTTTTCACCTGGCAATAACCAATCAACCTCCGGGACAGAGCGATCAATTTTCAGGGATATTTCGGCTTCGTCCCAGTTTGTCTTCTTCACTTTTTTAGGCCAAGGAAAGGGATGTTTCTGCGCCAGCGGAAAATCCTTTAAAAACTCGGGGAGGGCACGATGGATCTTCGGGCGCAAGGTATAGGCCGCGTATTCTTTTTTGCTTGATGCCTCCCAGCAGGGAACAATGTTGCGACCGTCCACCTCGTAAATTCTAGACTTGATATGCGCTGCGACCTCTTTTTTCCATTGTTG
>PPDG01000035.1 GCA_002899795.1 Desulfobacteraceae bacterium
ACATACTTTAATCTACACTCTATCGTTTGAGATCCTGCTACCGCATGTAGTAGTTATCCCGCCAAAATTACATACAAAGATCACTCCTATGTCTATTATGTAATCCTGCCCGTATTTTCAAACAACAAGAATAAGGGTGGAGAAAATAGTTGACATTCAAACGAACGTTTGATACAAACGTTCGTAAGAATAGTGGGGGGAGCCGATGAATCAAAAAAATGGAGAAGACCTCACCAGGGATCGTATTCTGGACAAAGCCGAGGTCCTGTTTGCCCAAAAGGGTTATCGAGCTGTGAGCGTTCGCGAAATTACCTCGGCGGCAGAATGCAATCTGGCGGCAGTGAACTACCACTTTGGCAAGAAAGAAAATCTCTATCTGGAGGTTTTCCGTTCTCGTTGGGTACCCCGTGCTACGCGAATACGTGAGAGTTTCAGGAAGGCCCTGGCGGGGCAAGACTCCCTGTCGCCGCGCAAAGTAGTGAAAGCTCTGGCCCAGGCCTTCGTGGAAGGGCCGCTATCGGATGAAGAGCGTCTTCGCCATAGTCAACTGATGACCAGGGAAATGACCCAGCCCACCAGGGCTTTCGAACTTGTGGCCCAAAAAGTAATTCAACCCTTTTTCAAGGAGTTTGCCGACAAGTTGCGTTCTGTTCAAACCGATGAGGTGGGCCAGGAGCAGATGCTGCTCAACATCTTCAGCATCTTCTCAATGGTGCTCTATTTTAATTTCGCCAGGGTGGCGGTAAGTAGTATCACCGGACGTGAGTATGACACCGCTTTTAGGGCTCACTTGGTGGAACAGATCACCCAGTTTTCTCTGAAAGGTTTGGGTGTGAGTGAAATGGAGGCGTAAGGGTGAAGCGCTCGTTAATGTATAGCCACGTGGTCCTCGTTGTTATTTTCATGTTGGCTGGTTGCATGAAGCTGGGCCCCGATTATCAGAAACCCGGCATTGGTATTCAAGTGCCTGCTGGTTACCAGTACGCCCCCACCGAACGAACGATGCCGGAGCCTGATGATCAGTGGTGGCTTGTTTTTAATGACCCGGAGTTGAACCAGTTAGTGGATGAGGTACTTAAAAACAACCTGGATATAAGAATAGCGACAGCGGCGGTCCTCGAGGTACGAGCGCAACTGGTTTCGACGAGAGCGGATCGTTTTCCCCAGGTGGGCCTTGATGGCCAGGGCCAACGGCAGCAAAGACCCAAACAGACCTCAGTACCAGGCCAGGCCTTTTCCGTCGATAGAGAAATTACAACGTATGATCTATCACTGCCTGCTTCCTTTGAGATTGACCTGTGGGGTCGTCTTGCTCGGGCCGAAGAGGCAGCGCGGGCTAATCTCCTGGAAGCCGAGGGAAACCGTCGCACCGTTGCCCAGACCGTGGTGGCGGAGGCCATCACCCTCTATTTGCAGATGGAGTCTTTTGAACGGGCAATAGAAATTGCCGAACGACTGGTCGAATCCTTCCGCCGCAGCTTGGCTCTCGTGGAGAGCAGATACAAGAGAGGCCTGACCTCTGTCCTGGATGTAAGACAGGCCCGAAGAGTTCTGGCCGGGGCCGAATCAACCCTTCCCTCCCTGCGGCAGAACTTGGGTATCACGCAGCAGGCACTGGCAGTCCTTTTGGGACGCTATCCAGAGACCCGGCCACCTCGGCTTCAGCCGGAGGACTATTACAAACGACTTGATCCAGTACCACCAGGTCTGCCCTCTGAACTCCTGCTTCGGCGCCCGGACATCAGAGCCGCCGAGGCTCAACTGGTGGCGTTGAACGCTCTGGTTGGTGTGGCCAAGGCCAGCCGCTTCCCCCGGATTGTATTGACAGGGACTTATGGCTACACCAGCAAAGATCTGGACCGGCTTTTCAAGCCCGAAAATGAATTGTGGAGCATTGCTCTGGGCATAGCGCAGCCATTGTTTGATGCCGGCAAATTACAGGCAGGCCAACGGGCGGCCGAGGCGAGATATCAACAAGGGGTGGTTGCCTACGCCAAAACAGTCCTGACCGCTTTTGCTGAAGTAGAAGGCACATTCTTGACTCGGGAGGAGCAGTTGAAACGTCGGGATTATATAGTTAGGTTTCTACATGAGGCGAGAGCGGCACAGAGGATAGCTGAGAGTCGATACGAAAAAGGTCTGGTTGATTTTCTCACGGTACTGGACACCCAGCGAACCAGATTTCAAGGCGAAAGTGATTTGGTGGAGGTTGATTTCGTGCTTCTGAACAACCGCGTCAATCTCCACCGGGCTCTTGGTGGCGGCTGGGCGGATCCAGGGCCGGTCATGGTTGAAAAGGAAACAGAAACCACGAAGAACACGAAGGGGAATGACGCGGAGATGCGGGGACGCGGCGAAATAGGTAAGTAAGACGATAGGCTGGCCTAACGTTATGGCCTGTGCGAGACAGGCGAGAAAGGGCCAAGGCTAGAAAAGAGATAATAAAGCCAAGACAACTTTGGTTCTCGCCTTACTTGCCTTTCCTGCTTTTCTCGCAAAAACGCCAAGCGTTTTTCATGAATGGAGAATTGCCCGATATGAGTACTAGGAAGAAAAAACTTATTCAGTTTGGCATTAGTGCGGTTCTTATCGTCATGGGGGTCGTGGGCTTGCTTGTACTGACGGCGAGCAAACCTGAAATGAAGAAGCGTAGACCTCCCGCCCCTGTGCCGATGGTCCGGACCATCCAGACAAAGAGCGGACCGCAAACTGTGTCTATCCAGGGTGAGGGCACGGTTCGACCTTTGCGGGAAATCAATCTGGTGTCGGAAGTAGGCGGGAAGGTGGTAGGCGTGTCTCCTGCTATGGTAAATGGAGGCGTATTTAAAAAAGATGACACTCTGCTCCAGATCGACCCGGTGGATTACGAGTTAGCCGTAACCCTGGCCAAAGCCAAGGTGAAGGACGCTGAAAGTCGGCTCCAATTGGCCGAGGAAGAGGCCTTAGCAGCAGTGGAAGAGTGGCGCTTACTCTATCCAGATAGTTCCAGCGAAAATAGCAAGCCGTCGGCCCTGGTGGCCAAGGAACCACAGTTGGCCGCAGCCCAGGCTAGATTGGAGGCTGACATGGCGGACCTAAGCAAAGCTCTCTTGCATCTGGAACGCACCAAACTTAAGGCTCCTTTTAGTGGACGTGTGGGTGAGGAAAAAGTTGATATCGGTCAATATGTCTCGCCAGGTCAGACCCTGGGAACTCTCTATTCTACTGAGGCGGCCGAGATTGTTGTGCCTCTGGAAGGGGGAGATTTGTTTTGGTTTGATGTGCCCGCGTTCACCTCAAAAGACGGACGCGGGGCTCCCGCGGTGATTCGGGCCAGTCTTGCAGGTAGAGAATTGAGTTGGCCAGGCAAAGTAGTCCGAACTGAAGGAAGATTGGACGAGCGAACTCGGATGATTCATGTGGTGGTGCGGGTGGATAAACCCTATGCCAGGAAGCCGCCACTCATCCTTGGCCTTTTTGTCACGGTAGATATCGAAGGCCGCAAAATCGAGAAAGCAGCGATTATTCCTCGCGGAGCACTGCATCAGGGAAATGTCGTCTGGGTGTTAGACCAAGAAAGTCGTCTTCGCTTCCGAAAAGTGGAGGTTGCTCGGATTCAGGGTGACGAGGTTGTTGTTACCGAGGGTTTAGATGATGGAGAAGCTGTGGTCATCACGCCCCTTAAGGCTGTTACCGATGGGATGACGGTTAGGGTGGTAAGCAAGCCATTAGCGGCCAAGTAAGAACTAGGCAGAGAGTAGATTTCAGATTTCAGATTGTAGATTGACAATTACTAATTTTAGACACTTTAGACATTTTAGTTCATTTTAGACATTTCACTACTGAGGACTGACTATGAAAGGCGCCGTTGCTTGGTTTGCCGAGAATCACGTTGCCGCCAATTTGCTGATGCTTTTTTTCTTGTTGGCCGGTGCGGTAACAGGGCTGACCACCAAGCTTGAGATATTTCCTGAGACCTCACTGGACATGATTTCCATCACCATGGAATACCCTGGTGCCTCGCCGGCAGAGGTGGAGGAGGCCATCGTCCGGAGAATTGAAGAAAAAGTGGCGGGGTTGGCCGGCATCAAGCGGATTGATTCAGTAGCCAGAGAATCGTTGGCGACGGTGACCATAGAGGTAATGAACGATTGGGATTTGCAGGAACTCCTGGATGAAGTAAAGGCAGAGGTAGACCGGATCTCCACCTTTCCCAACGAAACCGAAGAACCGATTGTCCGGGAAGTGACCCGGCGACGCCAGGTTCTCAATGTCACCGTCTTTGGCGATGCACCCGAGTCAACGATCAAACACCTGACGGAGAGAATAAAAGACGACATAACCAATTTACCTGGCATTACCCTGGCCGAACTCGCAGGTCTCCGCAAGGGAGAAATTCATATCGAGGTCTCCGAGAAATCTCTCCGGCGTTATGGTCTCACCTTGGGCAAGGTCGCCGAGGCGGTTCGCAGGGCTAGCCTGGACCTACCGGCGGGTAGCGTCAAGACGGCGGGAGGCGAGATCCTGGTCAGAACCAAGGGTCGTCGTTACTACGCGGGGGATTATCGAGATATCGCTGTAATTTCCAGGACCGATGGCAGCAAGGTCACTTTGGCACAGATCGCCCAGCTCAGGGATGGCTTCGAGGATGTGGATCTTTTTACCCGATTTCAGGGCAAACCAGCCGGCCTTATCGAAGTCTACAGGGTTGCAGATCAGAACGCCCTGGAAGTGGCCGCCACTGTCAAACAGTATATCGAGGAGACCAGGCCAAGCCTGCCAGAGGGAGTGGACATAAGTATCTATCGGGACAGATCGAGAATACTGAAGAGCAGAATTCGGCTGTTGCTGAAAAATATGGCCTTCGGCTTGATCCTGGTGAGTTTACTGCTGGGAATGTTTCTGAATGCGCGCCTTGCCTTTTGGGTCACACTCGGAATACCCATCTCCTTTATGGCTGGTCTGATGCTCTTGCCCACCTTTGGCGTGTCCATCAACATGATCTCTTTATTTGCCTTCATCATGGTTCTGGGTATCGTGGTGGATGACGCCATAGTCGTGGGTGAGAACATTTTTCGGAGGCAGGAGGAGGGGCTCGAACCTCTGAAAGGAGCTGTTGCGGGAACCCTGGAGGTAGGGCGGCCGGTGGTTTTTGCAGTCCTGACCACGGTGGCTGCCTTCTATCCCCTACTCTTGGGAAGCGGCGTTATGGGGAAACTCATCCGCAACATTCCCACCGTGGTCATTCTGGTGCTTCTGGGCTCTCTGGTGGAATGCTTGTTGATTCTGCCTGCCCATCTGGTGGCATCCAAGCACCGAACAAAGCGAAGCATGGAGGAAAAGCGTACGGCCCGCTGGCTGAAATGGTTCATCAGGCGGCCTTATGCCTGGGCGGTGCACTTTTGTGTGCGCTGGCGTTATGCCACAGTTGCGCTGGGTATCGCCATCTTGCTGGTGACTGTGGGAACATGGCGGGCAGGCTGGATCAAATTCACCCTGTTTCCAAAGGTTGAAAGTGACTTCTTGACTTGCAGTTTGACCATGCCGGCAGGCACTCCGGTGGAGCGGACAGCAGAAATCGCCGGTCTAGTGGAGCAGGCTGGTAAAGAAGCCCTGGCCGAAGCGGACGAGAAGCGGTCTGAAGATGCGACTTCGCTCTTGAAGGGTATCATCACCAGAGTAGGGAGGCACGGCAGAGGGCACGGACCCATGGCCAGTGGACCGCAGTCGGGAAGCCATTTGGCCCAGATTACAATGGAGCTTCTGGAGGGAGAGAAAAGGGATGTGACCGCAACTCAACTGGGCAACTTGTGGCGCCAGAAGGTGGGAATTGTGCCGGACGCCGAGGCCATCACTTATCAGAGTGTACTCTTCAGCGCCGGCAATGCCGTTGAGGTTCATATG
Organism: Desulfobacteraceae bacterium; assembly: GCA_002899795.1. GTDB lineage: Bacteria > Desulfobacterota > Syntrophobacteria > BM002 > BM002 > BM002. The sequence goes on from PPDG01000035.1 coordinate 5,884, forward strand.
TCGCTGGACGATCACGATCTGCTGGAGGCGGCGGCAGAGGAACTGCAAGCGGAGCTTAAAACCTACCCCGGAGTATTAGATGTAAGTGACAGCTTCCTGCCTGGCAAAGACGAAATGCAGCTCAAACTGAAACTCACTGCCCGCAGTTTAGGTTTGACCTTGGATGATCTGGCCAAGCAGGTCCGGCATGCTTTCTACGGTGCCGAAGCCCTCCGCTTGCAGCGTGATCAGGATGAGGTCAAGGTTATGGTACGGTACCCGGAGTCCAAGCGCAAGTCATTGGGTTCTGTTGAGGATATGTATATCCGGACGCCGGACGGCTCCGAGGTTCCATTCAACCAGGTGGCTGAAGTGAGGATGGAGGAGGGCTACGCCTCCATCGAACGAGCTCAACGTTTCCGGGTAATCAAGGTGACCGCTGACGTGGATGAGACTATCACCAACGCCAATGAAGTGCGTACTGATCTGGAGGGCCGGGTAATGCCGAAACTGAAACTGCGTTATCCAGGCTTGCGATACTCCATGGAAGGGGAAGGCAAGGAACAGAAGGAGTCCCTGGACGATATTATCAGTGGTTTTGTTATCGCGCTTTTTCTCATTTACGCTCTGTTGGCCATTCCGTTCAAGTCCTTTTCTCAGCCCCTGGTGGTCATGTCGGCCATTCCTTTCGGCATTGTGGGCGCTGTGTTCGGACATTTGCTCATGGGTGTTAACCTGAGCCTGTTGAGCTTATTTGGCATCGTCGGTCTGACTGGGGTAGTGGTCAACGACTCCCTGGTGCTGGTGGACGCTACCAATCGAATTCGCAGAGAGGGCGCCAGTGTACAAGATGCTATCACTCAGGGTGGGGCCCTTAGGTTCAGGGCCGTCATTCTGACGTCTTTGACCACCTTTGCCGGCTTGACGCCAATGATTTTGGAACGCAGCCTCCAGGCTCAATTTCTCATACCCATGGCCGTGAGCCTTGGGTTCGGTGTGCTTTTTGCGACCTTCATCACCCTGCTCTTGGTCCCCTGCGGCTATGTGATCCTGGATGACATGCACAATCTGGTGGAAAGGTTAAAAGTCAGAATTCTGAGGAGGGAAACACCGCCCGCCTAATCAGCTAGCAGCCGACAACCCCGCGACTGCGCGCGGGACAGGCGGGCAGCGGGCAGCATACGGTGATGGAATGGGATTCAACTGATTTCGTTTCAATACTGCCATCTGCTAGCTGCTCGCTATCTCCTGGGATACCTCCTATCGAACTCTTGCCCCTTGGCAGCCTTTCTCTTCAATCTTTTCAGCATTTCTGCAAAGCGGCCAATAGTCTTGAAGTAGGCCTCGCCATAGAGCAGTAAAATGTCATTGTGGCCGCAGCCAGGGGCGAGCAACAGCTGCTTTGTCATGGTACCCGAGTTTGCCAGCAAAATATCCGCATCCTTGGGGGGAATAATGTCATCATTCTGGCCGTGGATAATAAGAGTGGGCTTGCCGATGTCCCTTATTTTGCCAAAGTTGGCAAAACCGTCTGCCTCCGAAATTCCAAGGGTTTCAGTTGCTACCCCTAGACGATCGAGAAGCGGTACTGTTCTGGCAAAGCCGCTGTCAAGAATCAGACCGTCGATTTCATTTTGATAGGAGGAACATATTTCCAAAGCGGGTACGCTCCCAAGGGATCTTCCCATAATAATAATGAGCCCGGTTCGACCCTGGCCCTCGAGCCAACGGCACACCTCTCTGAAGGCGGTGTGTGCGTCAGACAGCAGGTTGCTGGCGGTCGGTAATCCAGTGCTCTGTCCGTAACCCCGGTAATCCACCACTAGAAAACTGATTCCGTGGTTGTTGTATACCGGCCCGATGGCGTCATAGTCGCTGGCGAGCTCCCCATTGCCGTGAAAAAAGAGAATGTGGGGCTCTTCGGGGTCAGCAGGGTAGAAGCGTGCGCCAAGCTGCACCCCTTTCTCAACAGGTATGAAGAAATCAACGGCACCCTGGGGTACAGTTTGTACGTGATCCTTCCTAGGGTGAAACAAGTACTTAAGTACCTCTGGCTGATCTAGCGCCGATACATCGCAACCTGATATCATCACAATTAATCCTTTCCCCTAACCCGAATCATGCACCGCAGAGACCGCAGAGAGCGCCGAGAAAACATGAACCGATTTATTCGAGGTCTATTTTAATTAACGCTTATTTATTTAGCTCCGCAAAAATATCCTCTCCCCTTGGAAACTATGTCACAATTCGCCGAACCCGTCATTCCGGACGAGCGCCGCTTCGCGGGGCGAGATCCGAAATCCAGTGAAAGTTCAATATAATCAATTGCTTTCTGGATCCCGGCTCGCGTCCGCCGGACTTGGCCGGGATGACGAATTGCGACATAGTCTATTGAGAGGAGAGGGGACATGTGGTTATCCTGCGGAGCTAATTTGATAGCCGTTTTTCAATTGTCTGCGTTCTCCGCCTACTCTGCGGTAAATATTTGTCTTTCTTGAGCCGTCGACGTGCCCATGTCAGGCCGAGCCGGCCAGTCAGGTTATACAAAAAAAGCCCGAATGGAAGAATCCTCTCCGTTAAAGGTGTGAGATAACAGAGCTTGATGAGATCTCTGTAGAGTGCATGGATGTCAGCAGCCTCAATGAAGATTCGAGCACCTTCCTGGTCAAAGCCCCACCTTCGCGCAAGATTTTGGGCTGCGATGTCGACACCCCGCCAGGTCACTTCTGCCTGAAAGGGCCCGGACGGAGTATATGGCTCCGTGGCTACGTTGTTGAGGGAATCCAGCGCAGCGTTCACAAGGCCGGACCGCCATGAATCAGCATCAAACAAATCAGGCCCGGCCGACTTGTCAATTGGATAGGAATCTATTTTTCTAATTGCAGCGCTCGCCTGCGCACAGGCAGTGGGGCAACCCGAAAAAAAGATAGGTCTCACCCCAAAAGGTGCCAGCGATGCCGAAAAGAGCTCTATCTCGGCCAGCGGCTTTCTGTTCACCTCTAGCCAGCTTATGCTTGAGGTAAGGGTATGAGCCATGAACCCCTCAGTACCTGAAGCAGCATGCATACCCAGAAACATGACAGCTTGCGCATTGCCCGGATCTCCTACGCCGGGTACCGGTCCGCGCTTGTAGCCCAAGACCACCTGAGCTCGCGGATCGATTAGTTCCGAGAGAAGATTGTAGCCTGTTCGGTGGAAGTCCTTTACTGTGACGAACTTAACACCTGCATCAAAAAGGGCCCTGACCACTGCGTTGACATCCAAGCTCATTTCCACACAAGCTCGGCCCCACTCATCGGTCATAAATGATGAGCCCCGATAGTCCCAGCAACCGGAACTCCCCTCGATGTCGGCGATGAGCAGAATGTGGTCGAAGTTAGTTGACATATTGTCTCGTTGGTCATGTAGGCCTTTGGCTATTTTACCATCAGGTCACTAGGCTTCACTGTCATTACGCTACGCTGTCAAGCATGGTCATTCATTGTAACGACCTAATGACAGCCGCAAGGCATAATGACGGCGCAGCCAGATGACGCGGAGCATATGACTATCGGTGTCTACTGCCTAGGTGATCAAATAACAAGTACCATTTTACCCCTGGTACGACTAGATTCACTGAGTTCATGGGCTCTTCTGGCTTCTTCTAGGCCAAAAGGAAAAATCTGCGAGAGGTGAGTCTTAATACGTCCTTGCTCTACCATCCCGGCCAGTTCAGTTAATTGTGTACTGTTGGGGGCCACGAAAACAAACTCTTTATGTATATCTCTTCTTGCCAAACCAGTGGGATCATCCACAATTGATATGAGTCTTCCCCCCTTTTTTACAATATCAGTACTTTTTTGGAGAACTTCTCCTCCTACACAATCAAAAACTACGTCCACGCCATCTGGGTACTCTGAGCGGACCGAGTCGCAGAAGTCCACCTGGTTGTAGTCCACTACCTGAGCCGCCCCCAGGTCTTGGACATATTCTTTGTTACGGGCACTAGCCGTTGCCCAGACCACAGCCCCATGATCTCTTGCCAACTGTACCCCGAAGCCTCCCACTCCTCCCGCTGCAGCATGGATTAAAACGGTTTCTCCCGACTGTAGTTTTGCCGCGTCAAACAGTGCTTGGTAAGCCGTGAGAGCGGCAAGGGGAATAGATGCAGCTTCTTCAAAGGAAGTATTCTTCGGCTTTATGGCCGCATGCTCTTCTTCCAGCACAATGTATTCTGCGTATGCGCCTCCTTGGACCATGGGTTTGCGGCAATAAGCAAAAATCTCATCTCCCTCTTTAAAACGCGTCACCTCTTCACCAGCCTGTTCCACAATTCCCGCCGCGTCCCAACCCAGGATAATTGGAAACTCGTATGGAAAAAGATCTTTTATATATCCCTCCCTAATCTTCCAGTCTACCGGGTTGACCCCGGCTGCTTTCACCTTAACAAGAATTTCCCCTGGTTTGATCTCAGGTACGGGTAGATCCATGAATTGCAGTTTATCTCGCCCGCCAAACTCGTTTATAGCTATGGTTTTCATTTCTTTGACTCCTTGATTGTAGGTAAGGTGGACTCAAACCCTTGTAGTCAGTTAAGAACCCTATTTTTTATGTCAAGTCCATTCAGGAAGAGAGGATATCATCAAATAAATAAATTGACATATTGGCTGTGGTTCAGATATTGCTCGAGAAAATATCTATTTGAAGGCATTGGCTCGTTATGTGCAATGACAGGTGTGTCTTTGAAGGAGCTACAGCCATACCCAGCAGGAATTAAGGCGAATTGACGCTTGAAATATCAGGGCTAGCTGGCTGCAAAAAGTTCCCATGGTTCTCAAATCCTAGTTTTAGATGATGGCTGGACAAGAAGTGAGCAAAAACATACTCATCAATAATAACCTCTCTGAGATTGAGAAGCTAAGCAAGGCTGTGGCTGAATTCGGGAAAATAAATAATTTATCCAGTGAAGTCATATATGATGTAAGATTAGCCCTCGAGGAAGTCGTGTCCAACATTATCAAATATGGCTTTGAGGATAATTATGAACATCAGATTTCCATTGAGATGAATCTGCAGGGTGAAACCGTGACCATAAAAATCAAAGACGACGGCAAGCCTTTCAATCCACTGGAAGTCAAGAATGCTAACCTTGCGAAACCATTTGATGAAAGGGAAATAGGAGGTATGGGTATACACATAGTCCAACAGTTGATGGACGAGCTCAGATACAACAGAGAAAAAGATAATAATGTATTACTCTTAAGAAAA
>PPDG01000031.1 GCA_002899795.1 Desulfobacteraceae bacterium
GCTTGCACTCGACGAAGATGTGAGCCGAAAGAACATCACCTTGCGGGGCACGCCGCGCTGGAAGCTTGCCACCGAAGATGCGAACTTGATGTTTCCGCGGGCAGCAGGCACCTTCTCCTGTGCTCTCGGCGTTTCGATCACAGAGCAGGACAGTCCGCATCTCTACATTTTGCTACGCCGCACCCTTGCCGATGCGGGGCTTTCTACCTACACGTCGAAGAATCATTACCAGCGTAAGCGTCCATTCATGGTGAACAAGGAGCCCACCTGCACGCCGGATGAGGGAGAACTCCTGATGAAAGGTGGCTCCTACCCTTCCGGGCATGCCGCTATCGGCTGGGCCTGGGCGCTGATCCTGAGTGAGATCGCCCCCGACCGGGTTGATGCGATTCTGGGCCGCGGCCGGGCTTTCGGTGAAAGCCGTGTTATCTGCAACGTCCATTGGCACAGCGATGTTGTCGAAGGCCGTTTCATGGGGGCCGCCGCCGTTGCAAGGCTGCATGCCGACCCTGCTTTCCAAGCTGAGCTTGAGTCCGCAAAGGACGAACTCGAAGCCATTCGCGCCAAAGGCTTAAAACCTACGCGCGACTGCCAGGCCGAGGAGGGCTCACTGGAATATCGGAGAACAAGTTCCTAATGATCCTAACTAGTTATCAAGGAGGAAGTCATGGCGAATAATGACGGGCTTATTGCAGCTTACCTACTTGACGGAAAAGGCGGTGGGCAAAAAGTCGGGTGGAAGGAGATCCGGGAATGGACGCCATCAGACGGATTACTCTGGGTCCACCTTAACTTCGAAGGCCCTGAAGCGCAGCGGTGGATCAGGGAGGAAAGTCAACTCGAGGACGTAGTAGGGGATGCCTTATTAGCGGAAGAGAGTCGCCCCCGCGTCACCGCATTTGATGACGGACTGCTTAGCGCTTTTAGAGGGGTGAACCTCAACCCTGAAGCAGATCCGGAGGATATGGTATCGCTGCGCATGTGGGCGGAGAAAAACCGGATTGTTACGACCTGTAGACGAAAGCTGCTGTCAGTGGCAGATCTGTGCAGTGCCATAGAAAAAGGGAAGGGACCCAGAACATCCGGCGAATTTCTGGAGGATGTGGCAGATCGGCTCATGGTCCGCATGGGTGGTGTGATTGATGAACTTGAGGACAAGGCGGCGGAGCTGGAAGAAGCAGTGCTGACGGAAGAGAGCCACGAATTACGCCCCAAGCTCGCCGCGATCCGGCGAGACGCAATTAACCTCCGGCGTTATATGGCACCGCAGCGGGAGGCCATGGCGCGATTGCAGAGTGAAAAGATATCTTGGCTTGCTGAAGAAGACAGGGTGCGTCTTCGAGAAACATATGACCGTTTAACTCGCTACATAGAAGATCTGGATGCAGCGCGGGAGCGTGCCGCTGTCACCCAAGAAGAGCTCGTTAGCCGTTTATCAGAACAAATGGATAATCGTATGTATGTTCTGTCTATAGTTGCTGCCATTTTTCTTCCACTTGGCTTTCTGACTGGTCTGTTGGGAATTAACGTGGGAGGCATTCCAGGTTCTGAGTATAAAGCCGGGTTCGCCATCTTTTGCCTATTCCTCGTTGGATTAATTATCGTTCAAGTAATTGTCTTTAAAAAGAAGAAATGGATGTAGCCTCACCACTTTCCATCGGGCATCTGTTATTAGAGTCTAATAAGTCTGGGGATAAATGATTACACCTAGTGCTTTTTTCTGATGAAAACCAGAAGATGATGTGTATTAAATTGTTCGGTCTCGCCTTGCTCGCATGGCGGGCGGGGGGGATTTCATGGATTTTCCTTCAAGGAGGTTTACAATGAAAAGGTTATTAGTGGTTTTTCTCTCCTTCGTGCTGGTTGGTCTGTTCTCCTTTGCAAGCGCTGAGTCAAAAGAGTCGGCAAGACCATTCGGCTTTACCATCGGCAAAACCTCATATGAGGAAGCCCTGGGGATCGCGCAAACACACAAATGGAGATATCAGGAGTATGAGAAAAAGCAGTTAAGGGAAATCGACCAAAAAAGCCCGCTGCGGGGCAAGAACACCTTCGTCAAGGTGCTGCCGCGAGATTTGGAAGGGGTAAGAAGTCTCTTTATGTTTTTCAATACTGAATCTACCCTTGATGCTTTCATGGTGGTTATAGATCCGAAATTATTTGACAGCGTTTTGCAAGAACTGGATGGCAAATACCGTTCTGTGGAGAAAAGCTTGGCTGGAGAAAAATTATCCACTTCCTATCCATACGCTTTGTGGGAAGAGGGAAACATTTACATTGAACTGCAGAAAGTGAGTCACTTTCGGGTACGAGTGCTCTACGTGCACAAAACGGTATACGCCAATTACAGAGAATTTCTCGGCAAGAGCTATGAGCGTTACCGCGGTAAGCTGGAGAGAAAGAACTGGATGGACGAACTCTAATCAGAGAGCAAGCAGCGGTTAGACAAATCTTTCAGGAGTAAACTTGCCAAGGCAATGGAGCAGAGGTCTACGCCTCGCCACATCTCGATCAATCTTCCCAGGACCTCCTGCTGAAACATTGAGTTCTTACTTTGCCGATCCCAAGGATGTGTACTAGTCAAATATCACCACAACATCAAGCTACCTGGCTCATTGGCCAGAATGGGCGTGCTGGGAGATATAGGGTGACCACCTCACAGCTTTCACAGTACTTGGTTAAGGGTCACCTGCCTAAAAACTGAGGATTGGGAGTTGAGTACAATGGTTACAAAAAAGCCACTTTTTTTCTGGGTTTTCCACCGTTACCGTGGTCTCCAGCTTCTCTTGCTCGTTGTTATTGGTGTAACTGTTTTTTTCCGCGTTATTCCCCTCGAGCTGCAGAAGCGGATAATCAACAGAGCCATCAGTCTGAAGAAGATGGATCTGCTTTTCATGTACTGTGGTTTCTATCTGGGGGCTGTGGTGCTGGCCGGAGGGTTGAAATACCTTATCAATGTTCTCCAGGGGTACCTTGGCGAGAAGCTTCTCTATGAGATCCGCAGCGAACTCTACCAGCATGTTCTCCGTTTGCCCCTTCCTTTGTTTCGCCGCACTCCCCCGGGAATGGTAATCACTTCCCTCACCTCGGAACTGAACGGAGTCGGCGACTTCCTGGGCAGCGCCATTGCAGTACCGGTAATCAATGTACTGACGCTCCTCACCTTTGCGGGTTACCTGATGTATCTCAATCCCCTGCTGGCTCTCTTGAGCTTTGCCATTTACCCCCTTGAAATTGCCATGATACCCATGCTGCAGAATCGACTAAACCGGCTCAATCAGGAGCGCATCGACGTAGCCCGCTCCCTGAGCAATACCATAGGAGAGGCAGTAGCAGGAGTCCGGGAAATTCAGGCACACGGGGGATATCCCATCGAGAGGAAAAAGTTCGAAGGCTTCATTGCCACGGTGTTCTCTCTGCGTCAGCGGATGAACATTATCAACTACGGCATCAAGTTCAGCAACAACTTCTTTCAGAACTTGGGGCCATTCATACTCTTTCTCCTGGGGGGCTACCTGGCCATGACCGGGCGCTTTGATTTGGGCGCCCTCGTCGCCTTTCTCTCCGCCTATGAAAAGCTCTACGACCCCTGGAAAGAACTGATGAACTATTATCAGGATTTTCAGGACAGCCGGATCAGATATAAAAGGGTAATGGACTACTTTGATGCTGAACCAGAATACCCTCTGGCCCCAACAGATCGCGAGCCGTATAAACTTAGAGGCAGAATTGAGGTAAAAGACCTCGACTACGTGGCGGAAGGGCAGGTACAGTTGCTAGGTGGAATTTCACTTCACCTTGAACCGGGCGAGCAGCTGGCGCTGGTAGGCTTCTCTGGTAGTGGAAAAAGCACACTGGCGCTGGTTCTGGGCCAACTGTATTCCTACGACAAGGGTCATGTTCTGCTCGATGATAAGGAGTTGAAAACCCTGACGAAAATGGATACCAGTCGAAATATTGGCTTTGTGACCCAGCAGCCTTTCATCTTCGATGGCACCATTCGTGAAAACCTCCTCTATGCCTGCACCTCCCTGCTTGCGACAGGTGGTCCTGGTGAGAAAGAATCCTTGCCAGACCGCGAGCAGATTCTCCACTTAGTGCGTGAAGTGGGGCTGGAAGAGGACATCCTTCGTTTCGGTCTTAATGCAGTGGTGGCAGAGGACCGGCAAGAATCTCTGGCTCCACTCTTGATCAAGCTCAGAGAACGATTCCAACGCCAGTGGAGAAGCGATGCTGCCGACATGGTTGAGTTTTTCGACGTAACGCGCTTTCTCTATCATCGTACCATTTACGGCAACATAATATTTGGCGATCCCGAGCGCGAGGAGCACGAACTGGACAATTTGCCGAAAAATCCTGTCTTTCTCAAGCTTCTCACGGATACCGGTCTGTATGAACCGCTTCTCGATCTTGGGAGAAAACTCCTGGAGCAGAGCGTGATGTTGTCGAAGGATCTGGGACAGGATCTTGTCCTCATGGAGGATATTCCCATAGCTCCGGATCAGTTCGAACATTACCGGGAGCTGGTACGTCGAATGTACGGTGAACAGCTGAATCAGTTGACAGGGCGAGACAATGAACTGGTGCTCCGCTTGGCTTTACAGTTCATACCCGCAGAACATGATATTGTGGCTCTGCCCGTTCCCCTTGAAGAAAAGATCCTGGAGGTTCGGCATAAGTTCATTGAGGAGATTGGAGGCAAAGACTTGCTTCAGTGTCAATTCGGTGAAGAGGGAGATATACCGGCTGAGATCAAAGCGAAAACTGACAAAGGAGAAACCGTCGACTTTTCCATCTACTGCCCCTCGCAATACCTGTACACAAAGAGCGTGCTCGACAACATCCTCTTCGGTCGGGTACAAAGGGATCAGCCCGGGGCAACGGAGAAGATGCAGCAACTGGTTGTGAAGCTCCTGGAAGAGGAAAAACTCCTGGATGAGGTGCTGGACATCGGCCTGGACTTCCAGGTGGGGAGTAAAGGGGATCGACTATCAGGTGGGCAGAAACAAAAGGTAGCCATAGTGCGAGCTCTCCTTAAAAAAGCACCAATTCTCATATTGGACGAAGCCACCGCCAGTCTCGACAATACCTCGCAGGCACGCATCCAGCATATGCTCGAGACCGATCTCAAAGGAAAGTGCACGGTGGTGGCGGTGGTGCACCGGTTGGATACGGTGGCTGCTTACGACCGAATTGCTGTGCTGAAAGCCGGGAGGATTGTGGAGATGGGGCAATACGACCAACTAATGGCGGCAAAGTCCATTTTCTACGGCCTCAGACAGGCATCTGCGGCAACACTTGACGCGGCCGGCTGAGAGTCTTTCAGCTGACTGTAGAGCGTCACTGCCTTGTTCCAGCAGGAGCAGATCAGGACGTTCCATTGAGACCCAACGTTTTTTCCGAATCATGCCTTGTCGCTGGGTTGGCCAACCTCTTTTTTCCTTTCAGTCAGCTTGAAGAACGTCGGGCCGAGCAGGCAGGTGAGCAGAGCAAGAAAAACGATTGAATCCTTCATTGCTGGCGAAATCAACCCTTCCCGCAAACCGATTTCCGCAGCGGCCATGATGAGACTCAGACGAGCAGAGAGGAGAATTCCCGCCTTCATAGCTGCCTTTAAAGAGATGCGCTGCTGGGTGACTATCAGGCTGGGGACGAGTTTGACCAGTATGGCCAGAACGAGAAGCTTGAGGGTGAAATGAAGCTGTCCCGGGCGCAGCACGTTGGTCAAGTCGAACTCCACCCCGACGTTGATAAAAAAGATTGGGATGAGAAAACCGAAGCCCAGGGCCGATAGTTTACTCTCCAACTGCCCCTTCTCGCGGAATACGAAGGAGAGAACGCAACCACCCAGAAAGGCTCCCAAAACAGGCTCGAGGTGGACTAGCTCGGATACGGCCACAAAGAGAAAGAGAAGGGCCAGGGAAAGTCTGACACCAAGTTCTTGTAGGTCCTGTGAACCGAGAAAACGCTCCGCTCTCTCAGGGTTCCACCATGCCCAAAGCCGCCCTGCCCACAGTATGATGCCAAAGCCGATGATGAGGGGAAGGGGTGAGATGAAATGCCAGCCGAGCCCGTAGTCACGCCAGAGGATAAAAAAGGTGATGCCGAAGAGGGTTAGAAAGTCAGCCAACGAGGCTGCTATGAGGATGCTTTGCCCGAAAGGGGATTTCTGTATGCCCGCCTCTTTTATGGCAGGCATTACCAGTCCCAATGAAGTGGTGGTCAGCACCAGGGCCATGAACATTCCGCTCTTAAGGTAGAGGGTGAAGAGGAATGACAGGCCCAGGGTGGCTCCGAAGAGAAGCAATTGGACAGAGAGTTGGCTCCGGCTTTGTTTCAGCAACATACCGAAGTCAATCTCCATGCCCGCATGAAACATGAGAAGAAGAAAACCAAGGTGGGCAAGAAACTGGATCCACTCGCCGCTGAACTGCACGTGGAGGAAACTTTTCCCCAGAATTACGCCGAAAAGAATCTCCATAACCGGCGCCGGGAGTCGCAACAGCCGACTGAGGCTGGGCAGAATGGCGGCGGCCAGGGAGACGAGGAGAAGAGATTCAGCCTGATTGAGGACCATAAAGGTTTGCCGCAGAAGGGAGAAATACAAATTTCAAATCACAAATCTCAAATATCAAATGGTTCGACAAGCTCACCACCCTGAGCCAAGTCGAAGGGCAAATAACAATGACCAAAATTGTCCGCGCTTCGCTTGGACTCCCCACCCTGCGGGCGGGTTCCCAGTTTCAAAATCCCAAACCTGTTTTGGTCATTTGGTATTGGAGTTTGGGATTTGTTTGTAATGTGGTGCTTGGAGCTTGGGATTTAATAGGCACCATCACTCCAATACTCCAGTACTCCAAAACAGCCAGGGCCAGGATTCTTTGCCTATTTCGCGATGATAAGGACAGAGCAGGGTACATCTTGGGCCATGTGTTCCCCCACATGGGGCGAGAACAGCCCCTTATCCTTGGTTGTGCTACCCAAAACTATGAGATTGAAATCCTTGGCCAGAGCAACAACCTCTTTCACGGGGTTACCCTTTTTGATTATTTCCTCGAATTCGAATTTATGAATGTGGGCCAGTTCTCGAACCCGCTTTAACACGGACTCGGTCCATTCCTCTTCCTCTACACCCCTGATAAACTCAGGCTCTTCTACCACGGCCACGGCAACCTCAGCCCCAAACTGGCGAGCCAGATCCACCGCCACTCCCAAGGCGCTCTCGGCCTTGCTGGTTGCGTTGAAAGGCACCAGAATTCGCTCATAGGGATGGGTTTGCCGGGCCACGAGCAGTGGGCAGGATATGGAGTGAGCCAGGGATATGAGGGTGGGCTTTGCCAGGGATACGAAGAAGGAAGCCTCAAAAGGGTGGAGCACCATTATCCCGTAATTCTCTTGACTGCCGATTTTTTCTAGGTGGTCTTCAACATTGCCATCTACAGTGACTACCTTGATGTCAATGGTCTGTGTCCAAGCTCCGAGAGTATCCTGAATGTCACCTACTTCTTTTGAAGACAAAACGGTCAGGGACTTTACCTTGGTATTCTGAGCAAGATGCATGGTCTCTTTAACGAGTTGTTCGTGATTGCTCCCTGGTAGAAGGGCCAAAAGGAGATCTGGCCCATAACCAAGGGGGAAGTGGGGTATGCCGCACTCCAGATGGGTGCAAAGTGCTTTAAAGGAGTCAGGCTGTCCCACTATCACCAAACGATCACCGACCTCGATAATAGTCTCGGGATTGGGGAAGAACATCTCGTTTTGCCGCAAGATGGCCACCAACCTCCAGTCTTCATCCATCAGAGATGCGGCCCCCTTGCCAACCACTTGAAAGTGGTCTGCTACATCCATCTCCATAATCTCGGCCTGTCCCAGGGTGAGGGACATCAAGTTGATCCGCGGGTCTTGCAGGTAATGGTGTATGGACTTGGCCAACATGGTACTGCCAAGAACGGGGCGGGCTCCAATTTTTTGGAATCTCTCCTTATTTTCCTCCTCGTTTACCAGGGCAAGAAGATGGCTGACCCCCTGAGAGCCGGCATAATCGCAGACTGCCAGGTTGACCTTGTCATTCTCAGTGAGGGCCAGGACATAATCAAAGTCCACCACGCCGGCATCATCGAGGGTAACCGGACTCGAACCATCTGCTGCGATCACTTTCTGCACGTTTTCAGACTTGGCAATAAGGTCCTGGAGCTTGTCCTCGGATTTGTCAATCAGAGTGACGTGCCAACTCTCCCCAAGCCTGGCGAGCAAGTGCCTTGTGACCTTGCCAGCACCACAGATGAGCACTTTCATCCAACACTCTCCATGATTAAGAGCCCTATGAAATGTTTCTAGTCGTTACTAGCGAAACCGCCCATCCCGAGGAAGAGAGGTACCAGATTGCCCCATACTAGACTATGGGCCTGAACAGATCAAGTTAACATCTCTGCCAAAGTGCTCCACAAAAGAAAGATGTTAGTGCTCAGGAGAAAAAAGGCGGTGTCTCCATTCCTGGGCTAAGAGTCATACATTGATATATCTTCCAATCAGAAGAATGTGGTAGTATTCCTTGGGGCGGAAGTCAGAAACAATATATAAGATTTCGATGAGTATTTCTTTCTTCATAGATCATGCGCATCTTCATAATGGATTTTGACTAGTCTTTGCATCTTTAGTTTGGAGGTAAGGTATGAAAATCGATGAATTCATGACTACAAGAATTGCGTCCATAGATGCTGATCTTTCGGCATACGATGCCATTGAAAAGATGGTTGACAGAAGGATTAGGTCGTTACTTGTTAAATTTAAAGGAACAGATAGCGACCATGGTGTTATAACAGCGCGAGATATAGTATTTAAAGTATTAGCAAAAGGAATAGATCCAACTGATATTAAGGTATCATCGATTGCAGCTAAACCAATAGTATGTGTAAATCGTGATGTTACTTTAGCTGAAGCTTCAGCCTTAATGGAAAAATCACACATTGCCAGGGTTTTTGTCTGCGAAGGTGAAAAAATTGTTGGCGTGGTATCTTTGTTGGATATCATGACCGCTTCGCTGATAATGAGAGCCAGAGGGGAACATGTTTCTTAAAAAGATATTTGATTACGGCAAAAAGGAAGAACAGGTAATAGAGAATATCAAGAAACACCTTGAGCTGCTGTGCAATGCCTGCGATCTCTTTCATAGCGCCATGGAAGAAAATGACAAGAATCTTGTCGGCGAAGTTGTCGATTCCGAGCGCAAAGGAGATTCTATCAGGCGAGAGATCATCGCCAATATTTACGCGGGTGCTTTTCTACCATACCTCCGTCCCGATCTTTGTAGATTTGCTGAAATAGTCGACAGGGTTTTCGATTTCCTGCAGGAGACTGCCCTCAATTACCTTGAGGTAAAACTCCCCGAGCACATAAGAGACGAGTGTGTGAGGGTAGCCTTTTTGAATGCCAGGATGTGTGAAATACTCTTGATCAGCTTCGAGGCAATGCTGAATGGAGAGGATCTGCGGGAAAAGGCTCTGGCGATTAGGATTTATGAGAAAAGAATAGACGATATGGAGTTCAGTATCATCAGAGACCTGCGGCAAATACCAGTAGATGACTTTTGGCAAGGCAGGTTATTGGCCGATTTTGTTTCAGGCATTACCAGCATCAGTGACGCCATGGAAGATGCCGGTGATCACCTGCAAATCATCAATGTATGCATGAAATCTTAACCCGGATATTTCATGAATTCCTGTCGCGAGACCGCGAAGATGGTCGTGCCACCTGACAACCGCAGGGTGTTGGTTCCGAGGCGTACCTGAACGGTACGTCGCAGGGGCCGCCTGTCCTGAGCCTGTCGAAGGAACACCCGAGGACGCCAGGAAGGACGGCCATATCCGTGGTCGCAGCAAGTCATTCATGAAATATCCTGGTTAAGCAAGTGTCTATTGGGGAAAGGGAGTTTTTGCTGAAGGAGTCCATATGTTGCCAAACCGCTGGCCTGTAATTATGTTCCTGGGAGTGCTGTTGAGTATTTCGGTATCAGGCAATAAGGCAGCTCAGGCATATATTCTTCCTCCCGAGCAAATCATAGAGTACGTCAGTAAACAAACTGCCAGGATATACAATTTCCATTTTGTCGTATCGGCCGAGAGTCCTGACCCTGAGCTACCCGAGACAATGATGAGAAGGGAGATGGTAATTTATGCTGCCCGACCTGATTTCTTACGCCAGGAAATGGTTGGAGAGGCTGGAAGTGACATCACCCTGGTAAGCTCAAGTAGGCGGCTTTCCGTTACAGCTGGACATCTTTTGGCGGAGCCACCCCGTCATGAGGACATCTTCGCCATTCTGTTGCACGCCAACTCACCGCAGACCCTGGAAACATTACTGGCGTCGGAGCAGGTAGATTTGAGCCAAGCACACCTTAGCCGTTTTGATAAACGGATAGCTTACGTGATTGGCGGCCCACCCGGAGAAGCCAAATCACCCCAGTTTTGGTGTGACAAGGACAAGTTTTTGCCTTTGCGCTTGATTGGGCGCAGGTTGTATCACAACGTCGCTGACCTGGTGGACATCCGCTTTCTCTCATATCAAAAGGTTGGAGAGTCCATCTGGTTGCCATGGGTAATTGAGTTTTACCGTCAGGATAAGTTGTTCCTGCGCTTAACCGTGCAGAAAGCATACTACAATGAACGCTTGCCGGATTCGCTCTTCGATTTTGAGGCGTTTGCTGCAAAGTACCCGCCACCGCCCCCCCCAATGGAGCCAGCAGAGAAACCTCCTGAAGACCTGGAACAAATGCGCCGCTACCTGGAGAAAAAGTACGAGTAAAGGGTATCTTATACTTTGATCTACTAAAGTGAGCCTAAAATCCGAGATCCGAAAAACGACCATTTACTTTACTCCGTTATATAGCGCTATAAGGAAGCCTGATTGAAAATTCACCACAGAGGCACAGAGGCACAGAGGACACGGAGGAGTGTGTTTTTTCCCTGGCCGGGAGACGACGGCCAGGGAAAAGAGCCTCCGCCTTCGGTGAAAGCTCTTTAGCCTGTTACCACTTTTGACACGAAACCGCCGGGTTAGTAGATCGTGCCCGGAGGGCTGCGATCTTTTGCCCGATCGCCGTCTCCCGA
>PPDG01000245.1 GCA_002899795.1 Desulfobacteraceae bacterium
GGAGAAGGGTGTGCCACCGGGCAACCGCAGGGGATTGGATCCGAGGCGTACTTGAACAGTACGTCGCAGGGTCCGATACCCGAGGACGCCCGGAAGGACGCTCATATCCGCGGTCGCAGTAGGCAATTCGTGAAATATCCGGGCTATACCTCACTGATTTCATCCCCGAGGGTAAAGGCAAGGAGTCCGATCAAGACGAGAAGAGTCAAGAGTCCGCCTAGAGCTATCCAGCTTTGAGCTGTCACTTTACCCAAGGCAGCGCCCCACCCTCCTGCACCGATATTTTCACTGACTCCATGAGCGAGGATGACAAGGGGTGAAAGCAGGATAAGAAAAGTACCCGCAATTTTGTTCAAAAGACCGTACCTTCTCCACCACAGACCACCAAGGACGAATAGACAGGTTGCCACTGCAGCAAACCCGATTCGCACCAGCGGATCGTTAGGGAAGAAATCTTTACACAAATTCACAGAAAAGCCTGCCAGAACCCCAAGTAAGGGCAAAACTGCCAGATAGAGTTGGCCTCTTGCTTGTCTCACTATTTTGTTCAGAAGAAAGACCACCGCCACACCACCCAAAAGAGCAAGGCCTCCGGCACCGATCGGTATCACCCAGGAGTGCTCTGAGCCAGGAGTTAAAATTCCTTTGGAGATAATGGTGGTTGCAATACCAAAGCCAGCACCTAGCGCCGGTATCAACCACTGCGTGGAGATCCCTACAGCAAAAATTGCCAAGGCAATCGCAGCACCATAGGCCAATACAAGAGCAGGATTACTCTGGACCTCCATTGTTTTTTTCTTCACAGCACTCACCTTCGGTGCAGACTTTACCTTTTTCCCTGGTTGGACTTCCTTTTTCTTTGGTTGGACTTCCTTATTTTCATCTTTCTGCCGCTCTAAGTAGGCGGTAGCTTCTTTCATGGCTTGGGATAGATCATCCATTGTTTTTAACAACCTCCGCAATCAGGTTCGGGCTTACCAGCGAAACCGGACATCCAATAAATGAATATAGACAGCTGTCCGAGGCTGGCAATGAGCTGTTATCGAGTCCTTACTTCAGCAGTAATGTCTCCAGCCTATCACCTGAAGACTAACGGCTTTCATTGCAAAAAGAATACCAAATGAGGGTAGAGTAGGTAGGGAATCCTTTGAGGTTGGAGGGAGGGAGTAAAAGTTATTTCGGATTTCGGATTGCGGGTTGCGGATTTAAAATAATAAACTACAAATTAAAAACTCAATTTGAAAGTGCTATAGAGAGCGCACTACAATGAGATGAAATCTCTTCCTTACATTTCGAAGATCCCCTGTCCCGCTTTAGTCCCGCTAAAGCGGGACAGGGAACTTCAATTCCACAATCCGCATTCCCAAATCCGCAATCGACTTGCTTCAGTACTCCTCAGAGTATTTAGGCGTCAACAGCTTAGCACTATTCGAGGGCGGTGATAAACTTAGTTAAATAAAATGTACCTTTACCGTTCCTTCCATTAAGGTTTTCTCTTTTCCAAGAATGCCCTCACCCCCTCCTCAGCGTCTTCGGTGCTGCAAAGGGCCGCAAAAAGCTCGCTCAAGTGGTCGATGGAATGATGGTAGGGGACGTCTTGCATCGCATACATTGCTGTTTTGCCAATCTGCAACGCCAGCGGGCTCTTGGCAGCCAGTTTGCCAGCGAGTTCCATGGTGGCTGCCTCAAGTTCATCGGGTGGCACCACTTTGTTGACTAATCCCAATCTTTCAGCCTCGCTCGCTGAGATCATGTCCCCTGTGAGTATCATCTCAAGGAGTTTTTTTCGTCCGAGGGAGCGTGCCAGGGGTACAGCCGGTCCGGTACAGATGAGACCAACATTGATCGCGGTAGTCCCTAATTTGGCATCCTCGGCAGCCACGGCCAGGTCACAAGCAAAGACCAGACCCGCACCGTTGGCGAGAGCATATCCTTTCACCGACGCAATTACCGGCTTTTTCATCTTGGCAATGGTGTGATTGTGTTCGTCCATCAAGCGGATGAATTCACGGTAATCCTTGTTGGTTTTGTCCTTGAATTCGGGAAGGGAGATACCAGCGGAGAAATGTTTGCCCGCCGCTTTGATCACTACAACCCGCACCTCCGGATCTCTGTCCATTTCCCAAAGGGCGTCATTGAGCTCCCGGGCAAAGGGCACGTTGAAAGTGTTCATCTCCGCCGGTCTGTTCAGGGTAAGCAGGCCAATAAGATCTTGTTTCTCCACTATGACATTGGTGTCTGACATAGTTTATCTCCTTTCTATTTGAATTAATTAGAAAAACTGCTTAGTACTAGCATAGCAAGCCGAGGGCTTCCCTGTCAATGTTTCAAGTCTCATTTGAGGAGCCAGAATAAACAAGCATGGGGAGGTGATTTGGGATTGCGGATTTGAGATTTAGGAATGAGTATTGAGAAACCGGGGACCCGACCTTGAGGTTGGGGACTGAGCGGAGCGCAGCGAGCGCGAAGAAATGCGAAATGACGATTGAATTCCTCTCAACTACTAGCTACTGACCACTCTCTTATGCTATATGATCTGTGCCTCTAGGTTATAACCAAATAGTGTTAACTTGAAAACACAACACTTGCAGGGACAGGGCCATGAATATGAACAGAGATAACGTACCTTCTATGGTTTCTTCGGAGACCCGTATTGGCTGGATCGGCACCGGAGTCATGGGGCTCTCCATGTGCAACCATCTACTCACCAAGGGCTATAAGGTGAAGATCTACAGCCGCACCAAGGCCAAGGCTCAACCCCTTCTGGACTCGGGTGCAACCTGGGCGGAGTCATCCCGGGCAGTAGCGGAGCAGTCTGATGCAATCTTCACCATGGTCGGATTTCCAGAAGATGTACGTGAAGTTTATCTGGGCGAAAGTGGCATTTTGACCACCGCCAAACCGGGTAGTATCGTTATTGATATGACCACAACCTCGCCAACTCTGGCCCAGGAGATTTACTCTGCGGCGGCATCAAAGTCAGTGCACGCAGTCGACGCTCCGGTGTCGGGAGGCGATGTGGGGGCACGCAACGGCACGCTCTCTATTATGGTCGGTGGAAGCAAGGATGTTATTGAGGCCATCAAGCCGCTACTGGAAACCATGGGAAAGCAGATCGTCCACCAGGGTGGACCTGGCGCTGGACAGCATGCCAAAATGTGCAACCAGATCGTTATAGCTGGCACCATGATTGGCGTATGCGAAAGTCTTCTCTATGGCTATAAAGCAGGCCTGGATCTGGAGACCATGCTGCGCTCTGTTAGTAGCGGTGCTGCCGACTGTTGGGCTCTGGACAACACGGCCCCCCGCATTCTCCAACGCAATTTTGACCCTGGATTCTTCGTCGAACATTTCATCAAAGACATGTCCATAGCCTTGGATGAGGCTCACCGCCTGGGCCTTGTTCTGCCCGGACTGGCTTTAGTCCACCAGCTCTACCTAGCGGTCAAGGCCCAGGGACACGGTAAGCTCGGAACTCAGGCTCTTATGCTCGCCCTAGAGCAATTGTCCAACACCGTGGTGAAACCATAAAACCCAGCTAGCAGCTTGCAGCCCTTCGACAGGCTCAGCACAGGCTTGCAGCAGGCAGCCAAGATGTTGGAGGTTGGAGGCAGCAGACTTCCATTATTCCAGTTTTCCACTATTCCTGCCTCAAGCCCTGTACCTTGCGCCTTAGCCTTTTGCCACTTACTCTATGCTCCATGCCCTACCTGTCCTGAGCCTGTCGAAGGATGCTCTATGCCCTCTTTCACAGCGGCACTGCCGCCTTATACAGAACCCCATCCCCTTCAATGCTGTATTGCTCCACTGCTGCCGGGACAATAATGGAGACTCCCCTGGTTAAGCGGGTGATCTCACCATCGCTCAAATCGGTGACCCTGGCCTCACCTTTCGTGCAAATCACTATTTCCACGCTCCGGTTTCGAGAGCTTCTAAATGGAGCGGTTGCACTTACCTGGATGACAGAAAGAACAAATTCAGCCGCCTTCGTTGGATAGACAGCCTCCCCGGACTCGAGCTTCTCAGGTCTCAGGATATTCAATTCTCCGCCCGTAAAACTCAATATTGTTAGCAGCTCTTGTACATCTATGTGTTTGGGAGTCAGCCCGCCTCGCAGGACGTTGTCGGAATTGCCCATCAACTCGATTCCAACACCCTCCAGATAGGCATGAAGTTCACCCGCTGGCAGATACATGGCCTGTTGCGGCTTCAGCTGCACCAAGTTCAGAAAAATAGGAGCGAAAACACCGACATCGCCCGGATACTCTTGGTTGAGTCTGACCACCCAAGTCCAGACCGGATCTTCATCTACCTGTTTCTCAGCAAACCCAACCGCCTCCTCTACGATTTTGCCTTGCTCTTTTCCCTCCATGGACATCAGGTGGTAGAAGAATTGCTTCAGGCCAGCCTGGCTGGGGCGATTCTGCAAATACAATACTGTTTCTGCCAAGATTGGGACTTGAGTCCTTTCTAGTAGTTCTAATATCTCGCTTACTCCACGAAAGCCGTTCAGGGCCCAGAATGGGGTCAGGGCGCAGATAATTTCCGGTTTATGGTTGTCGTCTCTATAATTTCTGTGGGAAGCATCCAAGGGGATTCCAAGCTCATTTTCCCGGGCGAAGCCTTGCCCGGCCTGCTCCTTATTGGGATGTGCTTGGATCGATAGCGGTTTCGCTGCAGCGAGCACCTTGAACAAGAATGGCAGCTTGTTGGAAAACCGAGCGGCTACCTCCTGCCCAAGCGTTTCTTCAGGGCTCTCTTGAATTACCTCCGGCAGAGATCTCCAGAGGCCATCGGCAAGAACCTGGGATGGAGCTTTCGGATGGGCTCCCATCCAGAGTTCTGCTTGTGGTTTATCCGCCGGTACTGGTTGGCCTAGAAGCTCAGGGATAGCTGTCCTCGATCCCCAAGCATACTCTTGTATGCTATTCTTCAAGAGCCCTATCTTTCGCATATTATTTTCTCTCACGAGGCTAGCCCGGATATTTCATGAAAATGCTGCAGCGAGCGCATTCCCCGCAGTCCGCCTGAGGCGGCCGGGGATAGCGAGCGAACTACAATAAAATGGAATACCTTCCTTACATTTCGAAGATTCCCTGCAGCCCGCTGCAGGGAGCTTCAATTGCTGTCGCGAGACCACAAAGATGGGCGTGCAACCTGGCAACCACAGGGTGTAGGTTCCGAGGCGTACCTGAACGGTACGTCGCAGGGGGAGCCTGTCCTGAGCCTGTCGAAGGAACACCAGAGGACGCCAGGAAGGACGGCCATATCCGTGGTCCGAGCAAGTAATTCATGAAATATCCGGGCTATAGTTTTAGCAAGAGGATACCAGTTCAACCGGGAAAGTCCAACATTGTTGTAACCGCCTACAAATATTTGAGCAAACTACTGACAATTCCTGCTATCATAGGCAAAGCGCGGGACTTGATACGTTAATATTTGTTTGCTCAAAAGGAGATGGTTTTCATGTCTTTCAAAGAAAATCTAAGAGCGAAAATCAACCTCGATGGACTTCTGCGAAAGATTACTTCAACCATTCGTGAGACCCCTGGACAGAGAAGGTTGGACAAGGAACTCACGCAGGAACTCCTGGAGATGACAGATCTTGAGCACAAGAAGGTCAGAGACCTGCACCTCTATGTACGTCCCTTAGACGGGGCAATCATGGAGGTGCTGGTGTTTGACAACGAGCTTGCCATCTACCACACCACCGTGTACGACGTAGCCCTGCGAAAAAGCCCTGAGTGGAAAGAAATGTTCAGCATAAAGAATATCAAAAAAGTCATGAATGACCAGGATGTAATCTTCACGAAGGGTAAGGAATCACTGAAACGGATACATGCCAATGCTCTGGCCCTGCTGGATCTCAGCTATACCAAAGATGACCTGGCCCTGCTGGTGGAGGATGCGCGCCGGGGTCTGGAAAAAAAATCTTTAGAGCGGATCCAGGAATCTTTCGATCTTTTTTTTGAACTGCTGGATTTTCAGCCGGTGTCTCTGGGAGTATTGGAGTACGATTCGCAGATCTTTGCCAGGCCAAAGACGAACGGTGGGACTGCTACAACTTTTGAGAATACCTTGTTTTTTAACGAAGAAAACTTCACGCTGGGTTTGAAGAAAGGAACTCTCTCGTCCCAGAGTGACTTAGACCTTGCCTGGGTCATGCAATACGCCCGAGGTGAGGAAACAGCCGATCTGGAAGGCCTAGAAGTTTTCGAATTCTTGGCTGAGCTGGCGCTGAAAGAAAAACTCTAAGGCCACAGTTGAGCCACTGTCATTCCCGCCAGCATCAACCCGCAACCAAGCAGCCCGCGGGATGTGAGCACCTCACCGAGGATAAGCCACCCGGCTAGAGCCGCAAACACCGCCTCAAGACTCAGTATGATCGCTGCATGAGTCGGGGGTGCAACCTTCTGGGCCACCACCTGTAGGGTGTAGGCTACCCCTACAGACATCACACCCCCGTAAAGAATAGGGATTGTTGCTCCTCGCAAACCATGAAAGGTAATAGTCTCCATGAACCCTGCCACCACCAGGCTTAAAAAGCAACAAACCGCATATTGGGCACAGGCAAGCTTTAATACGTCTACCCGGGGTGAAAGGTATCCCAATATGAGAACGTGAATTGCCCACAAGAAGGCGCTCGCAAGTACCCAGGCATCTCCGGGAGCAAGGTTGAACTCCGTGGTAACGCTGAGAAAGTAGAGTCCAACTGCAGCTATGATCGCTCCGACCCAACCGCCCCAGCCTGGCCACTGTCTCCACAGCATTCCCAAGAGCGGCACAATGACTACATAGAGGCCGGTAATAAAACCTGCCTTTCCCGCCGTGGTGAAGACGAGACCCACCTGCTGGAGAGTAGCTCCTCCAAAGAGTACCAACCCAGCTAAACCACCTCCAAGAACAGCCTGTTTATTGGTAAGACGCTGGAGCCGCTCCTTTTCTGTGGCTCTATCACCCCGCAAAGCGAACGGTAGCAAGGTGAGAGCCCCGAGTGCAAACCGTACACCATTGAAGGTGAGCGGACCCACATGATCCATTCCCACCCTCTGAGCCACGAAAGCACCACCCCAAATAACAGCAGTCAGCATTAAGAGCGAATCAGCTTTATAAATATTCTGAGGCAAGGTTGTTCCTGTTCCAATGATCTCACGTTGTAATAATGGGGCTTTGTGGTTCCATATAACAGTGGGTTTGGAGTAATGGAGTAGTGGAGTAGTGGAACTTAAGAAGTCGTTACGATTTTAAGCTCTTTCCAATACTCCAACACTCCAGCACTCCAAGGGCGTTGCATCCAGTTAAGGCTCTGGAATCTAGTAAAATCCAGCCAACTTGCCCCAAAGTGCCGAAACGAAAATAGCGTGGATAATACCATCAGATCCACCTAGAAACCAGCGTTTTTGCTGCTTCGCATCTTGAAAGTGCCTCCTGTTCACCGCCTACGGCATTGTAAAACTGAAACGCTTTGGTCTATACTGCCAAAACTGCCGTATTCGATTGGTTTCAAGCTGGGTGGTCGTGTCGCCGAGCTCGGACAGAATTGCACCAGAGCCGTTGATCAGGAGACATGACAATGTCCACAAGAGGTCAACTAACCATTAAAGGCCGACTGCTAACTGGTTGGTGGTGGGGTTTCGTGCTGACCGTATTTCTTGCTTCAGCCCCTCTGCTGGCGGACCAGGATAAAGACTTACTGGATCTTGAGAGTGGCGCCTTGGCGCTGTCAGCGACAACTCAGTTCGGGGGAAGGTGGAACGTCCAATCCCTTTTGAGTGGCTCAAATACCACTGGATGGAGCAGTTCCAGAGGTCACCCCTATCCCAATGATTTTGTGATCGAGCTGCCGCGTCAATACCTGCTGAAATCCTTTGTTGTTGACAACACGGGTACAGAAGAATCTAGCTTCCGTGGGATATCGGGGCGTCATTTCGTGCTCTACGGCTCGACAACTTCCCATGAGGAGGGCTTTGACCTCATACTTGACGGGGAAGCAGCCAAGGGTGATAGGAAAGTGTTTCTTCTGGAGGAGCCAACTGAGGTTCGCTGGTTGAAGTTGGAAGTTTTGTCGAACTGGGGGAATTCCTGGCACACCCAAATCATGGAACTCGAGGCCTACGGGGAGCCCGTAGGCGCAGTCACACAACAGAGGCCCATCCAAGGAATCTACTCGACCAATTTCGGTCTGATGCGATTGGAACAGAGCGCTAATGTGGTGATAGGTTGTTACGATGGTGACAACGGCACCCTGTCCGGCAGAACGGATGGCCGTGTTCTCAAGTTCCAATGGTGGGAAGATGGACCGACCGCCGGCATCGCCTTCTTGGTCTTATCGTCAGATGGCAACTCCCTAAACGGTCTATGGTACAAAAGGAGGCAGGTGAAAGGCATCTGGTATGGCAGGCGCGTGGATGATGAACGGCGGCCGCAATGCCAGATTCCCGTATTAGACGCCTTAGTAACTTCAATCTATGATGCCAGCCTGAGTGTGCCCAAGGAAAAAATCAGCTCGGATCAAGTTCAGGAGGAGACTGTCCTAGAGAAACCCCTCGAGGAGGAAACCGGCACCACAATTTTTCAAGACATATATTTTGACACCGACTCTGCTGAGATAAAGCCTCAATTTGAAACAAAACTCCGAGAAATTGTGGCGGCGATCCAAGGGCAGCCATCACAGAAGATAATTATAGAAGGACACACTGACTCCACATACACTCGAGAATACAATCTAGAACTTTCTTTGCGGCGAGCTCAAGCGGTGGCAGGATGGCTCATTGAGCACGGGGTCGATGCCAGCCGGCTGAAAGCAAAAGGTTACGGCGACTTCCGGCCGATAGCTGATAACAAAACGGAGAAGGGAAGAGCTCTCAATCGGCGTGTTGAAATGGTGTTGAAGTAACAGGAGAGTATTATGAGCGGAGCCGAGCAAGCAGTTCTCGTTTTTAGCAAACAATTCAGTAGTCACAGTTATGGGTCCAATCACCCCTTGAAGGTGGAGCGACTCCAGTTGACCATGGACTTGATTCGCGCCTATGGTCTCTTTGACAACACTGAGGCACCATGGGTTGAAGCCCGGGAGGCTGAGGAACAAGACCTGCTCCTGACTCATTCTCAAGAATATATTGGAATTTTAAAGGAGGCCAATGATGGCAAGGCTCCTTCTCAAGCCTGGAAATACGGCCTAGGCAGCGGTGATAACCCGGTCTTTTCTGGTTTGTATGATTGGTCTCTTTTAGTCACCGGTGCCACTCTTGAATGCGTCCGCCAGATCAGGGAAGAAAACAAGAAGATTGCCTTCAACATTGCTGGTGGCCTGCACCATGCGATTAGAGATCGGGCCTCCGGATTCTGTTACCTGAATGATCCAGCCATAGGCATTGCTAAGATGGTACAGGACGGTTTGCGGGTGGTCTACCTGGATGTTGACGTTCACCACGGCGATGGAGTTGAAGCAGCGTTCTATGGCACCGATCAAGTACTGAGCATCTCCCTTCATCAGCACGGCCATACACTGTTTCCTGGTACCGGATTTCCGGAAGAGATGGGCCAGGGGCCAGGCCGAGGATATTCGGTAAACGTACCGCTGGCACCTGAAACTGATGACGAGCTATACCTTTCAGTTTTCACGGAAGTGGTGCCGCCGTTGGTTCAAGCCTACAATCCTGATGTGATAGTGACCCAATTGGGCGTGGATACCATGAGCACAGATCCCTTGGCCACCTTGAACCTCAGTATAGATGGATTTGGCAGGGTTGTGGAGGAGATAAAATCTTGGGATTTCAAATGGGTGGCACTGGGTGGAGGCGGATACAATATCATGAATGTGGCCCGAGCCTGGACCAAGGCATGGGCCATTATGAAGGGAGTCCAACTTCCGGACAATTTGCCGGAATCCTTTATTGATCTACACCAATCCGAGCTGGGAGAGAATCCCACTCTCTCGGATCCATCTCATAAAACCCACCCAGTCATCGCTGGACGTGCCCAGGCATTGGCCAAATCGGTCGTTGAGCGGATCAAGGAAAGTATTTTCCCTATCATTGGTGCGTAGTGCTTAGTCCCTAGTGGATCAGGCTGTGGTTAAGATTTAAGGCTGACAAGCAACTCATATAATGCCTGGGGAGAGTGGTAAATCAGGTGATAATGAGGGCCTAGACTTATGGGGTCGTAATCGTTGATTTGGTGTTCTACAAATGGATGAAGCTTCTCACCATTCACATAGGTACCATTCGAGGAAAACATATCAGCTATTTGATAACGCCCAGTGTCAGCAATGTGAGTGACTTGTGCGTGTGATTTTGATACTGAGACCCCGGCTAGGACAATATCGTTGGTAGGAGCCCTGCCAAGAAATATATTTGGCCCCATGGAACCGGCTTTCTTTTGCAGCAGAAACACTCTGGCGTCTCTTATGTCCTGATCATCAGGCTCGTCTTCAGACTCCCAGAGATCGGACTGTTCATGCACGAGGACGGTCCCAGAGAGGAGAGAGGTCTCCTCATCCTCGTGGGGGAAAATCCCGATCTTCTCGATCAGAACTGGCAAAGAAAAGGTACTTACAAACTCCCCCTCGCTCATGTCCTGAGAGAGTTCCAGGTAATCAGCAACCGTTCTTACCCCTTCTTCCACAAAAAGCTCCGTTCCCCTCTGGCTCTTCAACTTTGTTCTGAAAAAAAAGCTGAAGATCAGACAAGCCATGTCAAATGGATCGGTGGCACGTTTGATAATGCAAGCCTAATGCCAGGAAGAAAGGAATGAGGCAAAGTTGTGCTTAGCATCGGGAGGCAGGGTGAGAGAGGAGTAAAGAATCCGGGCCCAAAGGACCCGTCTTTGTGCTGCCCCCTGAGGGGGCTTCAATGGTCTTTCCCCTCTTGCGGCAGTCTGCTGAAGTGACTAAAAATTCCAAATCACAAATATCAAACAAATAACAATGACCAAAATTGTCCGCGCTTCGCTTGGACTCCCCACCCTGCAGGCGGGTCCCCAGTTTCAAAATTACAAACCTGTTTCGGTCATTTGATATTGGAATTTGAGATTTGTTTGTAATTTGGTGCTTGGAGTTTGGGATTTCATAAACTACAGTACTCCAAAACAGCTCGCA